>JBDTWP010000562.1:0-2535 GCA_040006615.1 Ferruginibacter sp. | reverse complement strand
CCTATTATCAGCTTAAGTTTGCGAATGTTATACTTAATGCTATCAATTTATTTAAATTTACTATTTTTATTTGTTTACTTTTCGCATACCTGCATTGATGGCAGGTTTGATGCGAAACCGACAACTGATCTTCTTTCAAGCGAGTCTCTGGCTTCAATTGATTGCTAAGAATTTTCTTCTTATCTCTAAAAAGGCCCTTCCTGATAAGGAATCAATTTTCATAATTATTTTTGTCTACAAAAAAAGGTGTACTTTGTAAACATATTTCAAAATAAATTAAACATTATTAAAGATAAATTATTAAAAACAAATGGAAATTAAAGAAGGTCAACAACAATTTGAAAAGATTATAGCCATTGCAAACCGGTATATCGCCGGCGGAGTTGTTTCCCTTAACAGGAAGGTAGATCCTGCCATTATTTTCAAAGAAGGAAAAGGCAGTAAAATCTATGACATTAACGGAAAGGAATATATCGATTACCATGCGGCTTTTGCCCCCTATCTGCTGGGTCATAACTATGACGCCGTAAACAATGCGGTACTTGAAATAATACAAAGCAATATATCTTTAATAGGCAGTGGAACCAACGAGCTTGAAATCCGGCTGGCAAAAACCTTGTGCCGGCTTATTCCTTCCCTGGAATTAATTCAAATCACCAATACCGGAAGCGAGGGTACCGCCCATGCTATCCGGTTAAGCCGGGCGTATACCGGGAAAGAGCATATTATCCTGGTTGCAGGAGGCTATAATGGATGGCATAACGACGTAGCAAGGGCGGTGCTCCCCTCGTTAGAACAATTAGGTCCAAGAGTTTCTCCGGGAGAATATCCTTTTATTCCATCGTCTGCAGGTATTCCTGAAGACGTTAAGCAAAAGGTACATTGTGTTAATTTCAATGACCTGGCATCGGTTGAATACTTATTGCAAAAATACCCTATTGCTTGTATTCTTACCGAACCGGTATTACAAAATGTTGGGGTAGTGCTACCGCAACCCGGCTATTTGCAAGGCCTGGTCGATCTATGTGATGACCACCAGGCCATTTGTATTTTTGATGAAGTAAAAACGGGTTTCAGATCCGCCCTGGGCGGCTATCAAAGCATTGCCGGGGTAACACCTCACCTGTCCGTTTTTGGTAAGGCAATAGCCAACGGATACCCGCTTGGGGTAATAGGTGGGAAAAGGGAGATAATGGAGTTATTTGGTGACCAGGACCCAAAAAAAAGAGTCTTGATCGCAGGCACTTATAATGCCCATCCAATCAACACTGCTGCTGCCATAGCGACATTGGAAATCTTACAAAACCAGCAAGTCTATGACCACATTTCCAAAGTAAGCAATTTATTTTATGATGGCCTGGAAGCGCTTTTCATCGAAAAAGGCGTGCCTGCCGTTGTAGCCAGGAATGCATCGGCATCCTGTACCTATTTTTGCGAAGAGACCCCCCGGGATATACACGATATTTTGAAAACCCACGACTTCAGTTTAGATCTGCGGTACCGGAAAGCCCTTATTGAAAAAGGGATCTACCATATCCCGATCGCCTGTAAACAAAGTTCGGTCAGTTATTCGCACACGGAAGACGATATCAATTACACACTTGAAATGACAAAACAAGTCCTGGATGAATTATAGCCATGGGATCGCCAGGTACACTTTGAGTATGCAAAGAATTGTAAACAAAATATTGCCTGCTATGGATAGTATCTAAAGGATGATTCGTTTAAAAATAGCAGGAAGACCCATAACTGTTAATAAAATTGTAACCATCATTAATTCCAACCCATGCGTAAACTTTCGCTTCTTATTCTCCCAATACTCCTGTTGGCATGTTCTGAAAAACCTTCAGCATACCAGGGTTTAAGTGAAGATCTGCTAGAGGTAAAAAAAGACTCCATTCTTTCTGATAGTATTGTTTATCACCCGGTGAGGATAGATCAAAATGGAAATATTCTTCCCTGGTATTCCTCCAATCCAGGAGAATCCTACGACTATGTATTAAGCCGCGTATGGAACTTCTGGAAAAATATGGAGTCAGATTCCAACGGACAGAAATATTATATGAATCACCAGGTATGGAGCCCCGGTCATGATAAGCGGGGCCTCGGCGGGGACCAGTTGATGATGGCGCTTTCATCCTGGGATCTTTATTATAATTATACAGGCGATGAATCACTGATAGAAAACATGAAATACATGGCCGATTATTATTTAGCCCACTCTTTATCTTCTCCCGGAAGTCAATGGCCCGATTTACCCTATCCATATAATATGGTAGTGGAATCAGGCATATATGACGGAGACATGATATTAGGGAAAAATTATCTGCAACCAGACAAGGCAGGTAGTTTTGGATACGAGTTGGTCCACCTGTATAAAAAAACTGGTAATGAAAAGTACCTGAAGGCGGCGATTAACATAGCCAATACAATGGCTGAAAAAGTGAAACCCGGTGACGAGGATAAATCACCCTGGCCATTCAAGGTAGATGCTGAAAACGGTGAAACTGGAATTTTGGTAAATCATGAGATTTG
>JBDTWP010000561.1:0-2584 GCA_040006615.1 Ferruginibacter sp. | reverse complement strand
CTACAACATAAACCGAGCCTACGGCTCTACCAAAAACATAAGTTGACGGCTATGGCGCCCCAACCGACCGAAATCGGGAGCGACTATTTGGAATGCACCCGATAACTTTCAATATCAAATACCTTTTTGATATCTACTTTTTCCCGGACAGAGAATCTTTAAAGTTTTTTTCAACATTCTTCGCCTTTTCAAAATCCAATATTACCGAGTTGATACAATAACGCAAGCCTGTTGGTGGGGGGCCATCTTCAAATACATGCCCCAGGTGCGACCGGCACCTGCCGCACATTACTTCTGTACGTTTCATACCGTGTGTATTATCCGGCGCATAAATGATACTCCCTTTATTGACGGGTTCAAAAAAACTTGGCCAGCCACAACTGCTTTCAAACTTTCCGTTGCTGTTAAACAACGGATTGCCGCAAACCGCACAAAAATAAGTACCTGATTCTTTGTGGTTATTAAATTTACCCGAAAAAGCGCGCTCTGTTCCCTTTTCCCTTGCAATTTCATACACCTCCTTTGGCAATATCTTATTCCATTCTGCATTGCTGAGCTCTATTTTACCGGTATCCGATTTTGAATAAACCGGATTGGTTTTATTTATATTATCCATTTTTTTATCCATTTTTCTATTATGCGAAGAATTACATCCTGTAACCAGGAATAGTATTACGGTGAAAATGCAAACTTGTTTTTTCATAAATTATAAACATCCAGATCCTTAAATGGTTTCTTAACCTACGATTTAAAAGAAATCATAGTTTTTCAATAAATTATTTCCAATGTTAAAGGATTTTCAAAGTCACTGGTCTATATTTGTTTATATTCAAAGGTTAGCAAGCAAATATGTTGAATTTAATACTCTTTGGCCCCCCGGGCAGCGGTAAAGGTACGCAAAGTGAAAAACTGATCGCAAAGTATGGGTTAAAGCACCTTAGCACCGGTGATTTATTGCGTTCGGAAATTACGAATAAAACTCCATTAGGCCTTGAAGCAAAAAACATAATGGACAAGGGCCAGTTGGTACCTGATGAAGTGGTAATTGGCATGATCAGTTCGGCATTGGAAGCCAACCCGGATGCTAAAGGTTTTTTATTTGATGGTTTTCCCCGCACATCAGCCCAGGCAGAGGCATTGGATAAATTATTGCAATTGAAAGGTACTTCTATTAAAACCATGCTGTCAATGGAAGTAACTGAAGAAGAATTGGTGGACAGGTTGTTAAAACGCGGAGAATCCAGCGGCAGAAGCGATGATAATAATGAAGGAGTAATAAGGGCAAGGATTGCAGAGTATCACAATAAGACTGCCGCCGTAGCCGAATACTACAAAAAATTTGACAAAGTAATAACGGTAAAGGGTGAGGGAGGTATCAATGAAATATTTGATGAACTATGTAAGGAGATCGACACCGTGGTTCAGGCATAAAAGTTATTATCTAATTAGATTTGAAGCGGTCAATTGACGGCTTTTTGTTTTACTTTTTATCCAAAACAGGTAGGATGGATCAGCAAAAACTTAATTTTATTTCCTCTCGCCTTGTTCCCCTCCTGAAGACCCTGCCCCCTGCTGCGCCAATGAAATGGGGAAAAATGAACGCCCAGCAAATGGTAGAGCATATTTCGGGGTTTTTCAGGGTTTCCAGCAACAAGCTGCATTTTCCATTGGTTATCCCGGCAGAGCAGTTGCCGAAATTTAAAGAATTTTTACTCAGTGATAAAGAGTTCAGGGAAAACACAAAAGCGCCTGTACTGCCCGAAGAACCGTTGCCGGTTCAATTTGCAAGCTTTGGCGACGCATTGGATGACCTGGAAAAAGAGATAAATGATTTCCTTGGCCAGTTCAATAACAATCCAGGCTTAACTGCCCAGCATCCCGTGTTTGGAGATCTTAATTTTGAGGAATGGATATTGCTTCATTACAAACATGTGGTACATCATTTAAAGCAGTTTGGGTTGATAGAGCAAAAAAGCACAGGAGTTTAAAGATTTGTTGTGTTTTGTTTCAGCCACTCTGGAATATGTTCAAACTTAGATTCACCTGTTGAGATTTGGATTAAAAATGCGTAGATATCATCGTTAGAAACATTGATTTCTATTTTGCTTTCTTCCAAAACTGCTAGTGCTGTGTTAAATGTGAATTGGCGTACTATTTTATTTATGACACGAATTATAAGGCACGAATTACACGAATAAATACTGGGGCTTGCCAACATTGAGTCATTTTATACTTAACATTACACTAGTATAGATAAATACCCTGTACGTTTGTTACCATCAAAAAACGGATGGTTTATGATAATACTTTCTGCAATGGCAGCAGCTTTTTCGAAAACAGCTGGATACAGAACAGAAAGTTCATGTAATCTTAATACAATTTCTTTTGTAATCATCATTGCGCCAGTTTTCGCAAAACATCATCATATTTATCAGCAACCTTATTAAAAAAAATGTCTGTCTCAAACGGTGTTTTACCTTCTCATGATATTTTTACCAAATGTTCCAAAATTTCCTTTACAGCAGGTTCACTATAATAAACGACATATATAATTGCGGATAAAATTAAATTAACTTCATATCTT
>JBDTWP010000560.1:0-2737 GCA_040006615.1 Ferruginibacter sp. | reverse complement strand
CAACTAATCCAACCGGGGCAAATGGCCTTGACTGGAGCCCGTTGAACAGATCGTCCTTAAAAGCCGGAACAAACCTTTCACCTGTATTGGATACGCGCATGACCTCGTTATCGATGGCTGCTGCACAAACTACCTCTGCTAATAATGCTTATTTTATTTTTGTAAGGGGTGATAGACTTCTTATCAATACCAATCCGCTACTCAGTAATATTACCACCCTGAGCAGTAAAGGGCGATTGCAGACGGGATCACAGGTCTTCAATGCTGGTTCAACGGCGGCATCCTTCACCCTGATCGGGAATCCTTATGCCTCTCCTTTGGATCTCGCTAAAATGGAGAGGAATAATATATCTAACCAATTTTGGGTTTGGGATCCATATCTTAATACGGACCAGGGAGGTTATGTTGTTATTGAAGTAGCTTTTGGTTCATCTACCTATATCACTGCCCCCCCAAGTAATTTGACCAAAATATTACAATCCGGCCAGGCATTTTTCGTTAAGACTTCTACAAATGCCCCGGCATCCATAACATTCACCGAAATTGCCAAGTCGGCTACCAGTATCCAGGTTCCGGCATTCCGTCCGCTGGGCCAGCCACCGTCATTCCGGGTAAACCTGTTTCATATAAATGAAAATGATAGTACGGTATTGTTGGATGGGGTACTTGCTCAATTTAACAATGACTTTAGTTTGGGCGTGGATATAGAGGATGCTGAGAAAGCGGGTAATGTAAAAGAAATGCTGGCGCTTCAGCGGTATTCTAAAAAACTGACGATAGAAAAAAGGCCGGTTCTTCGCGCTCATGACACATTATTTTTCGAACTTACAAAGACTATTCAATGCGGTTACCGTTTTGGTTTTGAACCTTCCAATCTTGACCCTGCGTTAACAGCCTTTTTAGAAGATAGTTATACAGGGATAAAAACGCCCATGAGCATTACAGAAAGTTCGGTTTATGATTTCGACATCAATGAGGATGCAGGAAGCGCAGCGGCCAACAGGTTCAGGATCGTGTTTAAGCAAAGCGCCGCATTACCTGTAACCTTCAAATCGGTTAAAGCATTCAGGAAAGACGCGGATATTGTGGTGGAGTGGACGGTTGAAAATGAAATAAATATCACCAGGTACGAAGTAGAAAGGAGTTCAGACGGTTTAAGTTTTGTAAAGGTAAATTCTACGGTTGCAACAGGGGCAGACCGCACCAGCACTGTTTATAGCTGGCTGGATCCAAACCCGCTTACCGGAAATAATTTTTACCGGGTGAGCAGTATCAGTCCTGACGGAGGTTTTGCATATTACAAGGTTGTATTGGTGAAAATGGGTAATTCCATTTCGGGTATCAGTATTTATCCTAACCCTGTAACGGATGGCAACATAGGGGCCGAATTCAAAAATATGCCGGATGGGGAATACAATATAAGATTGCACAACAACCTTGGTCAAACCGTATTCAATAAAATGATCAGCCATATAAGCGGCAATTCAATGGAAATCATCCGGCCTGGTTACGAACTTGTTTCAGGCATTTATCAAATGGAAGTAATGGCACCGGATAAGTATATTACAAGGGTAAAACTGATCGTTAAATAAACATTCAGAATAAAGTAGAGAAATTAAGCTCTGCTCCGGTATGAGAGAAGTTTTTTATATTGGCATCTCAACCTCACCATCGGTTGCCTGCCGATGAAATTCGAGGCAGGGCCGGGAAATGGAAAACATAACGAAGCAGGCCAAAAATATTCAGCCATCAATTCATATGAATGATGGCTGAATTTGTAAGAAGTTTGGGAAAGGTTACCGGTTATTTTTCCAGTTTTATTTCACCAGCATCGGTATTGTTATCATCTGTTACAATCACCTGATTAACTTCAGCATTACGGTAGGGCGCTTTGGCACTAACTACCAGTTTCCATGTTCCGGGCTTTACTTCCACCTGGAAAGTTCCTTCTGAACTTACGGTAGCTTTCACCGAATCAGTTTCCTTTATTGCCCATACTGCGTCAGCAGCTTCTGCAGGCGATATTTTACCACTGATGGTTGCCGGAGCTATTTCCTTCATGGCTACAAAACCAAGGACAACAAGTCCGGCTGCACAAAATTTCAAAATTGACTTTTTCATAATTTTCGATTTTAATTTGTTAACTAAACTTTTGAAACAGTAGCATTTTTTCAAATAGAACGGATGATGGTTGTGAATAAATTGTTATGCCATTGATGCTTCAAATATTTTGTATTTTGAGTCCTGGACAAGAACTATGCCATCAAGGTAAAATTGTGGAAAAGTAGATTATGTAAACCAGTGATTAAGACGTAGTAAACACAATTTTAACATATTCAAAACTCCTGGACTGCGCCTCATATAAATGGGTTTTTTCGCAAACTAAAGCAGGAGTTCTGAATTTATCATTTGGTTCAGTGAATCCAGTTTATGGGGTTTATGTACATTAATGGAGGATTATGACGGGTTATTATGATGTTGTTTTCTATTATGTTATTTCTGTTATTTCACAGGGCTTCACCCTGTGCTATTGTATTTCGCCCCTTCAGGGCTTTTTAGTAGTTGTGTAACCGTTCTGTGGATTTTTCGCAAGCTTTAAAATATTCATTGCTTCAGAAGTCCTGACCTGCACCACCCAAGGCGCAGGAATGAGGCTTGGTCATTGCGGCATGGCCCTCCTGTGCCAGGTTATTACTACTATTGCATTTTTAAAAGCGTAGAACATGAGAAGTGAGTT
>JBDTWP010000559.1:0-2810 GCA_040006615.1 Ferruginibacter sp. | reverse complement strand
CAAATGGATTTTGAGAAATGATATATTTTTCATTGTCCTGGCTAATCATCCTTCCCAAAACAGAACCACCTTCCTTCAAATAAAATACAGAAGCTCCATACTGATCCGAAATTGTCTTATTGGGGTTAATGATCGCCTCAAGCATGTCTTTATAGGAAAAGCGTGTACCCAACTGGGTGAGGTCGGGGCCAGCTACACCACCTTCACCGTTCATCGTGTGACAGGAAATGCAGAGCGATGCTGCGAACATTGATTTCCCCTGTTCAAAATTCCTGTTAGTAATACCGCTATCTGCAATAGGTAGGGCTTCTTCCATAGTCCAGTTTCTCCCGGGGCCCTTGGGTTGTTGAGTAGCGTCTGCCAGATAGATTCCTGACTTGCCGACTAAAGAATCTCCTGAAATGGTGTTAAAATAAGCAAAGCGGTCCCTGGCAACATTTGCAAGGGCATTTTTACGGGCCAGGTCAATAAAGCCTACAAAGCTATGCCCTCCCTTGTATTTAAAAGCACCATAAAACCACTGGAAATATTTTTCCTGTAGTTCAGGAGTCCAGCCGGTTTTAGACTGGCTTAATGCCGTTGCATAAAATGTTTGCTGGGCAGGTGGCACATTGGAAAGCGTCCTGGCAATATCCATCCCGTATTGCGGGTTTCGAAGGATAAGGTCGGATGACTGGGAAAGTGTATTTAGCACTGAATCATCTTTGGCCAGGTTCAATAAAGCAATTGTCTTTTCCACGGATTGTGGCGCCTCAATATAAAGTAGCACCTTGCTTAGTTGCCGGTTCAATTCATTGGTTTTAGCAGGATATTGAGGGCTAAGATAAGCCGCAACCTGCGCCTTCATAGCTGATCCGGGTAATCCCATACGACATAATACCAATTCAAAAGCCCGAACAAGATCCTGTTGCTGTGATTCGGAGAGCTGTGAATAATTAACAGTCATCAGAGATTTAAGAGCCTGGTCCTTCAAATTGTTACCGCCCATCCGGGCCAGCGCGATAATAGCCTGCGTCAAAGTCACCGGCTCTTTTTCATTTAATGCCCTTCCCTGCCATTGATTTACAGGCTGACTCTCTACTGCAATCCGTGCAGCGAAACGAATAAATCTATCATTATGTTTTAAATAAGGCCATGCAAAATCCACAGCGCCGGTTGTTGGCTGCCCATGGTATTCTTCCAGCTTTCTGCGGATCATTTGGTCGCTATTTAGTGCTAATTCAGGCAATTTTTCTACGTTCTCTGAATTATCTCCATAATAAACGCGATAAAGATCCGATTCAATTCTGCGCCCGCCGGTAAGAAAATACATCGCACCGTCAGGGCCAATAATGCCATCGGTTAAAGGCAATGGTGAGCCGGAAATAAATTCTTCCCCATGCGCCTTATAGGAAGCCCCTTCGGGTTCAAGGTGAATAGCATATATTATTCCGAAACTCCAGTCAAAAGCGAATAAGGACCTACGGTATCTTTCAGGGAAATGCGCATTGTGCCCGTTAAAAAAACTGGTGGGTGAACCTTGCCCGACATTTAATACGGGCGGCAGGCCGTCAGCGTTGGCAGTCGACCATTTTTCAGTGCCGGGGCGCCATCCGAATTCACTGCCACTTGTTACATGGCAAATACGGGTGGGCCGGTACCAGGGAAGCCCTAAGTCCCATTCCATATCCGAATCATAGGTAAACAAATCACCGGCATCGTTGAAACTAAGGTCAAAAGGATTACGATAACCTGAGCTTATTAATTCCCATTTACTACCTAAAGAATCGGTATGGGCAATCCAGCCGCCATGTGTATTAACGGTGTTATCATGGCCATTCGGATCTCTTATCAGCGGGAAGATATTGTCTATCTGGCGATCCGAACCTGATTTATAAATATCCATTTTCGGGATCCTGGTAAAATTTCCCGCTATAGCATAAAGCGATTTTTTATCGGGCGACAATATCACCGTGTGAGGACCATGTTCGCCCTCGCCTTCCAGCGATTTAAGCAGGGTGATTTTATCATATTGATCATCATGGTCAGTATCCTGCACGCGATAAAGCCCGCTTCTTCTTGTCAGCGTCGTATCACCCTCATCATTCACCATCACATACAAACTGTTAAATGCATAGAGTAATCCATGTGCATAGCCAATCTTCAACCTGGCGGTATCGCCAATTATCTTAATTTCAAGTTTTTCCACTTTCACTTTTGATGTGGCGGTATCCGAACCAATGGGCGGAATGGTTATGCGATATAAATACCCGTATTGATCACAGGCAATCATTCTGCCCTTATCATCAAAGGTCATCGCAACCCAGGAGCCTTGTTCATTTTCACCTGGACTGTATAAATGTTCAGCATGGAAACCGGGTGGCAACTTAAGTTTCTCAATTTTTGGATCAGTCTGATTTGTAGCGGGCCCCGGCTGCCTGCAGGAACTTCCCCAAATGACAAAGACAAAAAATACAAAGAGAAATTTTACTGAATGATACCGGCATATTTTCATATAGTGTATTGTTTATTAAAAGTTATTAAATTATCCGTCGCGAAAAATAAAACCAAAGTACAAAAGTGGTATATCCCGGTTTTTTCGGGAATAATAATTCTGTTACCCATAATTAAAAAAACGACAACTTCTCAGCGCTTTTCTTCGCCCGTCCCCATCTGTTCTATGATTCTATTTGTTCTATATTTCTTAGTGTTCTATTTTCCTATGTGGTTCATAAAAATATGATTTTGTAACCTATGTTCCTATGTGGTTCAAATAAATATGTTTTTGTAACCTATGTAACCTATGTTCCTATGTGGTTCGTATTAATATG
>JBDTWP010000558.1:0-2854 GCA_040006615.1 Ferruginibacter sp. | reverse complement strand
TCCATTTCTACCCACATACTGTCCTTACGGAACGAAAATTACATGAATGCTATTTGCATGCTACCCACATATCGTTCCTATGGAACAGGTTAGAATTATTCCTTAACTAAATGACATTGGGCTAAAGCCTGTGGTTCAATTCCGACCCGGTCCACTCCGGCTCAGGTTCATTTGGGACTTGCCAGGCAAACTAAATAATTTCCAAAGCTAATGCCTGCAAAAGATTTATGTTTTTGAAATTTTCAGATAACGGGAACGCGCAGCTTCAGAACGGAGGTTCGCCATTAATTGCTTATCCACCTACAATGATCTACCAACAATTTAAAGAGAAGATTCATTCATTATTCACTATTCATTAAATAAAACCCGGGTTTCCGAATTGGCTGTGTAATGCCATTGGTCTTTATTGATCCTATTATTTCTTTTCGGTTCTTTTAAAATCGAGGTCCTGGAAATCGAAGCTGAAATCTGTAAGCGGGGAGATAGCATTCATTTTTATATGGGATGCTCTCCCGTTATTATCCAGATCAAATCGGAGGAATGCATCCGCATCCATGCTTCTTTCAGTCCATTTTACGATAAAGGTATTGCCTTTGTAAGGAAACATTTCACCTGTTAAAAACCAGGATCTTTTGGAATCGAACCAAAGTTTACCATTTTTTACTGAGATAATAATATCACCAAACCATTGGTCGGTATAGGTTCCGGTAAAAAGAGCAATATCCTTTGGTGCCGCATTGTTCCGGGCTTCAATATCCTTCCAGATATCACCGGTGATCTTTTTGGCTTCCGCTTCATTTTGCAGAACCCTGTCATGATTTTGTTTTACCCTGTCGATTGCTTTCATGCCTAAATAACTGTCTTTGATGGTATTGGTAATGGATGTAAAGGCAGCCCCTGACTGCTGGTTGGTAAAAACAAGGATACCTAATTTTAATTCAGGAAGCAAGGTTACCTGGGTTACAATACCTGCAAGGCCACCGGAATGTGTAGCTTGAAAATATCACTTCACGTCGCTTAAAAACCATCCCAGTCCATAAGCTGCAAAATGTGTATTATAAGGAGTAGCGCCCTTTACAGGAATAATAGTTTGCGGGGTCCACATTTCTTCATGAACCTTTTCACTTAATAGTTTTTTGTTTAAACCTTCCCCATATTTGCCATTGTTCATTTGCATGATGATCCATTTGCTCATATCCGTGAGGTTGCTGTAAATACCTCCAGCCGGATTTGCCACTTCGCTACAGTCACGGCGGATGACTTTTACCGTTCCTTCCACCGGGGCATGCGGATCAATTGTATTGGTTTTATCCTTAACTCTTTTGAAAGAGGTTGCGCTTTCACGCATATCCAGTGGCTGCATGATCCTGGTTTCAATAAAGTTTTCCCAACTTGTTCCTGAAACGGCTGATACGACCTCGCCGGCAACGATATACAAAAGATTGTCGTAATCGTATTTTGTTCTGAAATTGGACGACTGTTTTAGGTAACGAAGGTTATGAATGATATCCTTTTTTGTAAAGTTATTTGAGTCGGGCCAAAACATCAGGTCACCCGCGCCTAAACCCAGGCCACTCCGGTGAGTCAAAAGGTCCCTGATGGTAAAATCATCCGTAACATAAGGATTGTACATCTTAAATTCGGGAATATAATCGGTTACTTTATCATCCCAGTCCAGTTTACCTTCATCCACCAGGATTCCCAGCGCAGCTGTCGTAAAAGCCTTGGTGTTGGATGCTATTCCAAATAATGTATGCTCATCTACTTTTTGATTTGTATTTAATGAACGGACACCATATCCTTTGGCATGGACAATCTTACCATCTTTTACGATGGCAACGGCGATTCCGGGAACATCAAAAGTTTTGAGGACCCTTTCTGCCAGCGTATCAATTTCTGCGGAACTGATAAGTTGGGCATACAGTGATATACAATGGCAGACAGATATCAGAATGGTTAATGATAATAGTTTCAATTTCATGATTAGTAAATTTTATTGGAACCGGGAAAAGAAAATCGCAGGTATTGGATATACGAATGTTGGGTTAATGGTAAAATGACGCACCAGTTTGTGAATGGTGATAGGTGAATGGTGAAACATTCATCATGGATAGGATTGGATATTTAAATGAATACATTTTATGCGGAAATAAGGTTTTAAAACAGCATATAATTGCATGCCAAAAACCAGTTACTGCATGAGTCGACTGATTTGAATTGATAATTTATGTGGTTTCAAAGGTTCGGGGAAGGTGATGATAACTATATTCCGGGTCCTGGAATAGTCATCAATGAATGCCCCGACGGCAGCATTTATTAAAGACTTGCTAAAAATGTATCTTCAAACATATAATTTTCAATATCATCTTTGTTGTAGCGATACGATTGGCTCCTGGAATTTAAATAATTAACCACCCCTTTTAAGGAACCGGCTAAAACTAATTTTCTGAAGAACTTAGCCGGTAATTCTATGATAGCGGCAGCTTCTTCTTCGGTGATCCATGTTTTTTTTTCTTGTGTAGACATTGTACTGGATTTTATTTTTCAAAATTGCTGATCGAATACTATAACATTACTATGAGGGCCATTTTAACAGATCTAAGATTTTTTAGTCACTGATAAAATCGACCTTAAGTAATATTGGATAATAACTGTGAATTATTTGTAATGGAATTTCTGTTTCTCATTAAATAATTCACAGACAAATAAAGTGCCATTTTAAATTTTTCACTTGCATTAGAAAAAACTTTTCAATTCAGAAAATGACAATTTAGCCGGGTATTGAAAGTTATAAAAAAAAACAATCAATCCCTAACAGTTATGTGAATTATGTAAATTATTTCTAAAATTATGT
>JBDTWP010000557.1:0-2928 GCA_040006615.1 Ferruginibacter sp. | reverse complement strand
TGATAATTGATAATTATTTTAATTGATAATTGATAATTGATAATTGAAGGGTTTCATCAACTATCACCTTTCAACCACCAACGATGATAAAGATAAATCCTTATAGTGTAGGGGAAAGGCTGATGCGGTACGTTCAGATTGATACCCAGAGCGACCCAAACGGAAATGGGCATCCCACTACGGAAAAGCAAAAGGATCTTAGCAAACTGCTGGTGAAGGAACTTTTTGACATGGGCATTACCAATGCGGAAACCGATGAATACGGTTATGTATATGCGACTATTCCTGCAAACAGTAAGAAGAAAAATATTCCATCCGTTTGTTTTTGCAGTCATGTGGATACAGCTCCCGATTGCAGCGGCGCCCATGTAAAACCTATCCTTCACCCTAATTATGATGGAAGGGATATTGTATTGCCGGATGATACCAGCCAGGTGTTGAGCATTCGTGATTCTCCCTACCTTAAAGAGCATATCAATCATGGTATCATTACCGCAAGTGGGTTAACGCTGCTGGGGGCCGATGATAAAAGCGGGTTAGCAGTTATTATGGAGGCTGCATTATTTTTGATGCAACAACCTGATATAATGCATGGTGAAATAAAAATCTTATTTACACCCGATGAAGAAGTGGGTAAGGGAACGGCAAAAGTGGATATGCAAAAATTGGGGGCAACCTTTGGGTATACACTGGATGGAGGGGAAGCCGGTAGCCTGGAAGATGAAACCTTTAGTGCCGATGGAGCCGCTATTACGATTGAAGGGGTGATCGTTCATCCGGGTTATGCAAAGGGTAAATTGGTGAATGCGCTAAAGGTAGCAGGAGCCGTGGTAGATGCATTGCCGAAAAACGAATGGAGCCCGGAAACCACGGAAGGAAGGGAAGGGTTTGTACATCCTGTATCGGTGAATGGAATTGCTGAAAAAGCCATTATACAGTTTATCGTGCGGGACTTTGAACTGGCAGGTCTGCAAAGTCACCATGAAAAGTTGAAGGCACTGGCAGCATCCGTAGTGAAGCAATTTCCAGGTGCAAGGATGGAATACCAGGTGCAGGAGCAATACCGCAATATGAAAGAAGTGCTGGATAAATATCCCCAGGTAGCTGCCTATGCGGAAGAAGCCATACAACGGGCAGGGTTAAACGCAAAAAAGGAAAGCATCCGGGGCGGAACCGATGGCAGCCGTTTTAGTTATATCGGCATGCCGTGTCCGAACATATTTACAGGCATGCAAAACATACACAGCAAACTGGAATGGGTGGGTACCAAAGACATGGCGAAGGCGGCGGAGACGATTGTACATTTGAGTATGATTTGGGAGGAGAGGAGTTAATTTGAAAATGTGAAAATGTGAAAATGTGAAAATGTCTAAATAGGAATAGATATGGGGTTATGTTTTATTCAATCTAATAACATAATTCAAAGTATTTTTTCAAGCCATTCAAAAGTCACTACCTTCAGTAAAATTTTAAAAGAATGGACATATTAAAGGATTTTTGGTGGGTCATAATATTAGTATTTGCCCTTCTTGGATGTTTTGTTACTATTAACCAGGGGTTGATAGGCGTGGTAACCATGTTTGGGAAATACCAACGCATTATGCGCCCGGGTCTTAACTTCAAAATACCCTTCCTGGAGCAGATATATAAAAGAGTGAGTATTCAAAACCGCTCGGTAGAATTGGAATTCCAGGCAGTAACGATTGACCAGGCCAATGTATACTTTAAATCCATGATCCTTTTTTCGGTGATGAATGTGGAAGAAGAGACGATTAAAAATGTTGCTTTTAAGTTCATCAGTGAGAAGGACCTGATGCAGGCGCTCATCCGCACGGTAGAAGGGAGTATCCGGGCATTTGTATCCACCAAGAAACAGGCGGAGGTATTAAATGTGCGTAGGGATATTGTCTTGAATGTAAAAGAACAGATAGACCTTACGCTGGAAGGCTGGGGCTATCACGTGCAGGATCTGCAGATCAACGATATTACATTTGATGAAGCGATCATGACGAGTATGAGTAAAGTAGTGGCCAGCAACAATTTAAAAGCCGCTGCTGAAAATGAAGGACAGGCATTACTGATCACCAAAACAAAAGCAGCGGAAGCGGAGGGCAATGCGATAAAAATCGCAGCCGAGGCAGAGCGCCAGGCTGCTCAGTTAAGGGGTCAGGGTGTGGCGCTATTCCGGGAAGAGGTAGCAAGGGGCATGAGCCAGGCTGCCACAGAAATGAAGCAGGCTAACCTGGATACCAATGTAATATTATTCAGCATGTGGGTGGAAGCCATTAAGAATTTTGCAGAGTATGGAAAAGGGAATGTAATATTCCTGGACGGCGGTAGCGACGGAATGGAAAAAACCATGAAACAAATAATGGCGATGACGCAACTGGAAGGTAAGAAATAGGTTGGCAAATTTTCCCTTTAAATAAAAAACCCCGAAGCAACTTCAGGATTGATTATTATTCATTCAATATTATCAAATCAAATCCAGTGTAATTCGGTTTTCATAATTTCTAATAAATAATACGCCAACTTATTGCTGACACGGCACTAGTGTATTGATAATTTAGTTTTGCAGCCTATACTTTTTAAAAACAATTTTTAATGATCTCCTTATTCATATGCTTCTCGTCCCGTTAGGGATGACATGTGGGTAGAAAACTGTAACTAAGCACATATCGTTCCTACGGAACGGTTGTACCATCATCGCTTTTTCTACCCACATGCCGTTCCTAACGGAACGAAATAAGGATTTTGCTTAACTTAATGATTGTCCTGCGGAACGGTTGTACCATTATCGCTTTTTCTACCCACATGAGGTTCCTAACGGAACGAAATAAGGATTTTGCTTAACTTAATGATTGTCCTGCAGTACGGTTGTACCATCATCGCTTTTTCTACCCACATGCCGTTCCTAACGGAACGAAA
>JBDTWP010000556.1:0-2996 GCA_040006615.1 Ferruginibacter sp. | reverse complement strand
GAAATAAAAAGAAATGAATTGACCAACGAGATAGTAAAAAATGCTGAATCTATTAAAAAAACTGAGGCGGTTGTCAGGAAGTTTGGGGCACAGGTAGTAGGGCCGGATGGTAATCCACTACCCTTTGCTAACATTAGCATTACTAATGAGAAAGCTGGCACTTATGCGGATGCCAAAGGAAATTTCAGGTTATTATCATCCGATTCTCTCCTAAATATTGAAATAAAATCCACAGGCTATATTTCCGGCAATTTTAATTTGAGAAGTGATATCCCTCAAAATAAGATAGTACTTGCGGAAGAGGAGCTTTCGTTAAATGAAAATATCCAGGTTACAGGAAAAGGAACCGCGTCCAAAAAAAAGCGCAAGGCGGTATTGGAGTCTGACTCTGTTATAAATGCAGAGCCGGCAGATGGATGGAATAATTATAATACCTATATCACTAATAATTTATCGTTTTCAGACGAAATTCTTGAAAAGCGAATTCATGGAGAAGTGGAAGTTTCGTTTGAAGTTCAAAGTAACGGGCTTATTACCAATTTGAAAATAGAGAAACCTCTTTGCAATGATTGCGATGAAGAAGCTATGCGTGTAATTAAAGACGGCCCACGCTGGAAGGTAATAAAAGGTAATAAGGCCATTGCCAGAATAAAGGTGAAATTTTAACTCCCCGGGATCCTGCTGTTCCATTTGAATGCTTTTTACTATGAAAGGCTATCATCTATATTTGTATAAAATAACATATATGAAAAGATTATTCATTACCAGCATACCAATGGTCTTTTTTATTAGCCATGATGTAAAAGCGCAGGTAAAATTTCCTTCTCCATACCCAATGCAAACAATTAAGCAGGAGTTTGGACTGGGAAGCATTGAGCTCACATATTCCAGGCCGGCAGCGATGGGTCGCAGGGTATTCGGCGACCTGGTTCCTTATGGTAAGTTATGGCGCACCGGTGCCAACGCCGCTACCAAATTAATTTTTTCCGACCCTGTTGAAATTAGTGGACGAAGGGTAGATTCAGGTACCTATGTTCTATATACAATCCCGGGCGAAGAAAGCTGGGAAGTGATCATCAACAAAGGGGTTAAAAATACGGGGACTGATGGATACAAAGAATCGGAAGATGTGGCAAATTTTAAAGTAGAGCCAATGAAAACGAAAACAAAGACCGAATCATTTACCTTCCAATTTGCAGATATTAAACCGGAGCGTTGTGAATTGCATTTACTTTGGGAGAAGAAATTGATAGTGATACCGATCACCACCAATGTAAAAGAAAAAATACGCGCACAAATTGATGCTGCCATGCTTACAGAAATAAAGCCCTATTGGCAGGCAGCACAATTTTATAATGAGTATGATAAGAATTTAAGCAAGGCCCTGGAAAATGTTATTAAAGCCAGCATCGCCAATCCTAAAGCATACTGGATGTTTTTATATAAAGCAAAAATTCAACAGGAAATGGGAGATATTGCAGGTGCCATGCAAAGTTCCCGGACGTCCATGGCTTTTTCGATAGAAGCCAGGAATGATGATTTTATAAGAATGAACGAAAAATTACAAAAGGAATTGAAACGAAAATAATTGCCCGGGCCACCGTTTGGGGAAGGCTTTATCCTGCAATATAATTGTCCTTATTTTTAACCGAAAAAAGTTGTAACAACAGGCTTAAAATAATGACTAATAAAGCGCCGATAACATTTAACCACAAAAAGGAAACAATATCCAGGTTATAAATGAATATCACTAATAATTCAGAAATGACCGCCGCTATAAAAACCGCATTTGCCTTAACATGTTTTATCCAGAAGGCAACCAGGAAAATACCCAGGATAACCCCATAAAATAAGGAGCCAAGGATATTGACTGCCTCGATCAGGCTGTTGCCAATATTATGCGCAAACATTGCAATACCAATACAAAAAACGCCCCAGCCAAAGGTATACCATCTTGAAATGCTATAGTCTATCGCCTCCGTGCAGTCCTTATTAATAAATTTTTTATGGAAATCCACTACGGTACAGGATGCAAGTGAATTTAATGCAGCAGCAATGCTTCCCCATGCTGCCAGGAAAATAACGGCGATCAATAAACCCACCAGGCCCCGGGGTAAATTATCGATCACAAAACGAAGGAATATAAAATTGGTATCATTGGCTTTATCGCCAGGTATCGCTTTTCTTAAAACAGCTTTATATTGTGAGCGCAATGCATCGGTTTGAACAGGGTTATTTGCTATAAGCGCCTTATCATATTGCTGTTCAAGGCTGATCAATGAGTCCTTATAAATTGTTTTTTTTGCTACAATAACTTTTGCAGAATCAAAATAAACCGGGGCCTTATGATATTGATAAAATGAAAATACCAGTATGCCTACCAATAAAATCAGGAATTGCATTGGAACTTTCACCAATCCATTGGTTAATAGCCCGATCTTACTTTCCTTGTCGCTACTGGCCGTGAGGTATCTGCCCACCTGGCTCTGATCTGCCCCAAAATAACTCATCTGGAGAAAAAACCCACCAATCAAGCCGCTCCAGATATTATATTTATCCTGCCAGTCAAAATGATTATTCGTAACACCCGTGGTGATGATATTCATTTTTCCCTGGTTACCCGCCATCTGTATCGCTGAAGAAAAACCTATTCCATCCGGCAATAGGGCAACCACCATGTAGCCGGCTAAAAACATGCCTGCAAAAATAATTATGAGTTGCAATTGCTGCGTATAGGCGACCGCCCTGGCTCCACCACTCATGGTGTAAATGATAAGTAACCCACCCATTACCAGGTTAGTATAGTAAATATTCCATCCTAACAGCGAACTTAATATAATAGAAGGGGCATAGATACTGATCCCTGTCGATAATCCCCGGGAGACTAAAAATAAAGCGGAGGTAAGTGATCTTGTTTTCAGGTCGAACCTGTTTTCCAAAAATTCGTAGGCAGTATACACTTTCAATTTCCTGAAAACGGGTACAAAGAAAATACA
>JBDTWP010000555.1:0-3003 GCA_040006615.1 Ferruginibacter sp. | reverse complement strand
GACCGGAACCATTCTAAGATCACATCCTATTAATATGTTCCGGTCAGACGAGTCGTAAAGGGTGGAACCATCCTTGGAACCATCCTAAGATGTTATCCTTCTAATATGTCCGGTCAGGGGGCGCCAGGGCGTGTACCTGTATCAAAACCGCACACCATTTGTATCGTTTACGTACAGTCTTTGAAATTTATGGCTTTCAATTAATTCAAAATCAGGCAACTATTTTTTGGCACTATTAAAGCTGATCTGATAATCAACTTAAAGTATAGCCATGATTAAAAATTACTTCAGGGTCGCAATACGCAATCTTGGAAAGTATAAATTTACTTCCTTTATCAACCTTTTTGGATTAAGTATCGGCTTCACTTGTTGCCTGCTGATCCTCTTATTTGTCACCAATGAACTAAGCTTTGACAGGTACAATCATAATGCTGACCGAATCTATCGCGTCACAAGGAGCTTTCACAGCCCTGAAGGAAAACAATGGCTTCACCTTGGAACCATCGCACCTCCCTTTGGCCCCCTGATACAAAATGATTTTCCTGATATCCGGAAAATAACCCGCTTATTACCAAACAGCACTACCCCCTTCCGTTATAAAGAAAAGATATTTAATGAGGAGAAGGCATTTTATGCCGATGAAAACCTTTTTGATGTTTTTGATGTCAACCTTACCAGGGGTAATCCGGCAACGGCTTTGAATGATCCATACTGTGTGCTGCTGTCTGAGACAATGGCCAAAAAATATTTTGACAACGAAGACCCGATTAACAAGATCATCCGCCAGGATAATTCAACGAACTATAAAGTAACAGGTACATTTAAGTCCTTCCCTTCCAACGCGCATATTCACCCTGAGATCCTTTTATCCTTCAATACCCTGAGAGACTCTGCCGTGTACGGAGAAAAAGAACTTAAAACAAACTGGGGCAATAACTCGTTCTTTACTTATTTACTATTGCCTCCAAATTACCCCGCAAAAAACATAGAGGCACAATTCCCGGCATTCCTCGATAAACATTTTCCCACAAAACCTAACCAACCAGTAAAGCCTTCAAAGACTACCAGCCTCTACCTGCAAAAGCTGACGGATATTCACCTGCGCTCACACCTCGATTATGAAGCAGAAGAAAACGGCGATATCAAAAGAGTATATATTTTTTCCGCCATCGCATTATTCATCTTATTAATTGCCTGCATCAATTATATGAATCTGTCTACCGCAAGATCGGTATTAAGGGCAAGAGAGATCGGTATCCGCAAAGCGATCGGCGCACAGCGCAGGGAGATCATCGCCCAGTTCCTGGGTGAATCAGTATTGATAACTACCATTGCATTGGTATTGTCACTGATTTTTACCTGGCTTGCGATACCCTGGCTCAATAAAATATCAGGCCAGCAATTAAATTTTGCCCCTATTGCAAACTGGAAACTGATCATACCCTTAATATTCATTCCATTTGTAGTGGGCATTATATCGGGTTTATACCCCGCCTTCTTTATGTCGTCCTTTCAACCGGTAAAAGTGCTGAAAGGAATACCCAGGGTACAAACAGGAAAGTTTTCCTTCCGACAGGTATTGGTAGTTACGCAGTTCTTCGTCTCCATCATTCTGATCATCTGTACTGCAATCGTATTTCAACAATTGCGGTATATGCAAAAAATATCATTGGGTTTCGACCGTGAGCATATTGTTACCATTCCCTATAATAATTCGCTAAACCCACAATTCGAAACTTTCCGTACCGAATTACTACAGGATCCTGCAATAAAAAACCTGTCACGTTCCTCCAGGATTCCCACGGGCAGATTGTTAGACGCGATGGATGCGGCAATACCGGTGGGAGATACCGTGGCGCCAATAAAAGCTGATATAAAATTCGTAGCCGCAGATTATGATTTCATCCCCACCTATGGCGTTGCGATGGCCGCAGGCAGAAATTTTTCCCGTGATTACGGAATGGATAGCGCTTCCTTTATTGTGAACGAAGTCACCGTTAGAACATTAGGTTTCAGCACCCCGGGGGAAGTAACCGGGAAACCATTTATATACAGTGGGATAAGAGGAAAGATCATTGGTGTGATGAAAGATTTTCATTTTGAGTCAATGCATGAACGCATCATTCCTTTGGTACTGGTAATGCCAGCCGCGGGCGAGAATTTCTACAGCAGGATGTCGGTGAAAATTTCAGGAAATGATATCCCGGGGGCGATGGCAAAAATTGAAAAAACCTGGAAACGTTTTTTACCCGGAACACCATTTGATTATACTTTCCTGGATGAAAATTTTGACCGGCTGTACCAGGCAGAAAACAGGCAGGCCAGCTTATTCACCATCTTCTCCAGCCTGGCAATCTTCATAGCCTGCCTGGGTTTATTTGGCTTATCGGCCTTCACCATCACCCAAAGAATAAAAGAGATCGGCATAAGGAAAGTCCTGGGCGCAAGTATCAGCAATATCGTGCGGATGATCTCGAAGGATTTTCTAAAACTCGTGGTCATTGCCGCCCTGCTTGCATTTCCTGTTGCATGGTATGTGATGCATGAGTGGCTCCAGGATTTTGCCTATCGCATTGGCATTAGCTGGTGGGTTTTTGTACTGGCAGCGGTAATCGCATTATTGATCGCATTATTAACAGTGAGTTTCCAGGCAATTAAAGCGGCGGTGGTAAACCCGGTGGAAAGTTTGAGAACTGAATGAGGGATAATTGATAATTGATAAAGAATAATTGATAATTGATAATTGATAATTGATAATTTGTTTAATGGATGGAGTTTGCAGCCTCGGTTTCACTCCACGAAACGAAAGGATGTGCTGCAGCCTCGGTTTAACTCCACGAACCGGAAGGATTATCTTCAGTCTCGGTTTCGCTGCACGAAAGGAAAGGATGTGCTTCGAATTTTTCGTTTCGTGGAGACCCCATAGCCCCCCAACTTATGTTTTTGGTAGAGCCGTAGGCTCGGCCCATATAATCGTTAATTAAAAATGCACCCATGCCTACC
>JBDTWP010000554.1:0-3006 GCA_040006615.1 Ferruginibacter sp. | reverse complement strand
TACGACCAGAAAAGTAAAAATGGCATTATGCTTCGCAAAACGCTGGAGACCGCTTACCGTTCTTACAGAGGTGATAAAACCACCGGCGAATGGAAAAAATTTGAAGAGTATTGCGGCAGGGTTTGGTTCAGCAATGGCAACCATCATCACTACAGCAATGATAAATTCATTCCTGCCTGCCCGTTCGATTATTTTGCTTCTTTGGTAAAAAACAGTGATACCGCCGATCTTCCCAAAGACGCGGGCGAATCGGTGCAGGCGTTTCTAATCAGGATCAAACCGGTGGTTTATGATCTCAAGGTAGAGCCCAAGCTTGTTGACCTGAGACCTGATATTGACAATATTGTCAATTCTTCTGTCAATTTTTATGAGGGGGTTACACAAAAGGAAGTAGATACATTTTACTCTAAATTTAATACAAGCGGTAATGCTCCTTCATGGGGGCTTAACAGTAAAACCATGAAAGAGAATGGACAAGTGGTGGAGAAAGCCTGGAAAATGGGTGGCATGTATTCCGCTTCCATTGAAAAAATTATAGGATGGCTTGAAAAAGCGATACCTGTAGCAGAAAACGATCAGCAGAAAAAAGCATTGCAATTCCTGGTACAATATTACAAAACAGGCGATCTTGCTACTTTCGATGAATACAGCATCGCCTGGGTAGGCGATGTAAATAGCCGTCTGGACGTGGTAAATGGGTTTATTGAAGGATATCTTGACCCGGTGGGCAAAAAAGGAACCTTTGAAAGCATTGTGTCGATGAAAGACCTGGAAGCTACCAAGCGTATAAAAGCGATTGCCGACCAGGCGCAATGGTTTGAAGATAATTCTCCGCTTATGCCGGAGCATAAAAAGAAAAACGTAAAGGGTATTACTGCAAAAGCCATCACCGTTATTGTAGAAAGCGGCGATGCGGCGCCATCCACACCTATCGGCATCAACCTACCTAATGCAGACTGGATACGTAAGGATCCCGGTTCCAAATCAGTGTCCCTGAGCAATATCATTTATTCCTATAATGTAGCCAGTGCCAAGAGTGGCATGGTGGATGAGTTTGCCATTAATGACAGCGTGAAGATGCGGCTTAAAAAATGGGGTAATCTTTCTTCTGATCTGCACACAGATATGCATGAATGTATCGGCCATGCATCAGGGCAAATAAACCAGGGTGTAGAAACACCGGACAGGACATTGAAGAATTATTCTTCTACCCTCGAAGAAGCCCGCGCCGACCTGGTGGGCTTATATTATGCAATAGATCAAAAGCTGGTTGATCTTGGAGTGGCTCCTTCAACGGAAGTGGGCATGACGGAGTATGATAGTTATATGATGAATGGGCTGATGACTCAGCTTACCCGGCTGAAACCAGGCGACCAGGTGGAAGAGTCGCATATGCGCAACCGGCAGTTGAACGCCAGATGGGCATTTGAAAAAGGCAGGAAAGATAATGTAGTGGAATTTGTAAAGATCAAGGGCAAAACCTATGTCCGGATAAATGATTATAAAAAGTTGCGTGAACTATTTGGCCAGTTATTGCGGGAGATACAGCGCATAAAATCAGAAGGAGATTTTACCGCAGGGAAAAACCTGGTTGAAATGTATGGAGTGAAAGTAGATCCTGTCCTGCACAGGGAAATACTGGAGCGCTATAAAAAATTGAATGTGAAACCCTATCGCGGTTTTATTCAGCCCCGGCTGGTAGCGGTGATGGATGGAGATAACATAACGGATGTAAAAATAGAATATCCACTTAGCTTTTTTGAGCAAATGATGGAATATGCAAAAAAATATTCTTATCTGCCCGTTAAAAATTGATGGGTTGAATGGTGAATGGGCAATAGGCAATAGGCAAAAGGCAATGGGCAATGTGCAAAGGGAAAGTTGTGGAACCAATCGGAGCAATGCAATTGAGTAAACGCGAAGAAACAGGGACGACCTTTATAACAACATTGAATCAGGTTATTTTGGTCGCAGCCTTTTTTACCTGGTGTTTGAATAACCTTTGATTGATTATTAGTAATAATGGAATTGACAGATAACAGATACCTGCAAGCCATACTGCACCCGTCCAGGTAAATAAAATAGCCAATAAGCCAACAAATGAATTCCACAGGGCACCTCTTATTTCTTTCGTCGTAAAAAGCAATTCATACTGATTGAACTCAAGTTTCTTTGAGAAAATTAAAGCCCGCTTATGCATGCAATAAAATAAAAACCAAATAAGAAAATACCCTGTGCTGAATAATGTTATGAGCAAGGGAAAATCATCAGCAGTAAGAACAGCCAGACCTTTTTCACTGGCTTTCGGAAATAAATTAAGGCCTGTCCAAGAGGAAATCAACAAAGAAAACAAAAACTTCAATGGATACACATAAAAAAGAATAATGGCCAGGTATATCAGATTAAGCAGGATAGTAGTAAAGTCATTCAATCCATAACGGCGAAAAAAGATGTACTGCCTGTACCAAAAAAGAAAGAGCAACGCAACGGTCGCGAAAAAAGGGATGGCGCCTTTTACGATTATTTTTAATTCATCAAATGTTTGAGGAACCTCCAGCGCGGCAACCAGGAATGATACAGAGAATGCGAAAACAGCATCGCTCAATGCTTCAATGCGTAAGATCTCCTGGCTTCGGTGACGAAATTTTTCATGGTTAAGAGAACCAAATATTTTCTTCCGGAACATATCAATGTATTTTTCCGGAAATTTAAATCCCAAAAGAATAAAATACAATGATAATAATCAGTTTTGATATTATTTTCAATGGCTGGCGGGGTGGTGGTAAGTTCCCGGTCAGCCTATTTAAATTTTAGATTCAGGCTTACAATATTCGAATTAAAGTTATTGCTTCTCATGTAATGCCCGTAACGAACTTCAATCATGTTAAAATGCTGGTTGCCAAATACACCTTTTGGGGGAGCCAACCTGAAACCTGCACCAATAAAATGGCTATTATACTTCACAAGGGATAAATTAGTGTGTTCTTTGTGTCAAAGAATTGGAAA
>JBDTWP010000553.1:0-3028 GCA_040006615.1 Ferruginibacter sp. | reverse complement strand
TGGATTTCACCATATTAGATAATAGAGTTTACGGATCATTCGATTATTTTTCAAGAAAAACTACTGGTATATTAATCACACCTCCAGTTGCCTCAGCTTTGGGAGAAGGACAATCCAAAGCTGTAAATGGTGCATCAAAAAGTAATAAAGGCTGGGAATTTTCCGTGGGTTATCAAAGCGAGAACAAAGGAGATTTTAAGTACGATGTCAAGCTTAATTTTGCCCATTTCAGAGATAAAATAACAGAGTTGCCGGAGGCTGTCAGGCCGGCTTATTCAGGCAACCTGGCAAGTACCATTATCGGGCATTCTCAATTTGATATTTTTGGGTATAAAACAGATGGGCTGTTTCAATCGCAGGCCGACGTTGATAAGGCACCCACACAAATTGGCGCAGGCCCCGGCAGAATTCGTTATGTCGATATTAATGGCGACAATGTAATTAATGACCTGGACAGAACATGGATAGGTACAACATTGCCTGACCTGGAATACGGTTTAAGAGTTGATTTGTCCTACAAGAAATTTGATTTGTCGTTATTTGGTTCAGGTGTAGCAGGCAGAAAGGGATTTGATGTTTACACCCTTTTCAATAACCTGATGAAAAGCAGGGAAAACGTAGGACCAGGCGTATTCGATGCCTGGACACCACAAAATACGAAAACGAATGTTCCGGCCTTAACACTAAAAGACAATAACAACGAAGGCCGTACTTCCGATTATTTTATCGTAAATACTTCCTATTTCAAAATGCGTAATATACAGCTTGGATATGCTATTGAACCAAGAGCCGTCTTTTCAAGACTACGTTTTTTCGCTATGGCTGAAAACTTATTCAGGTTCAAAAGCAAAAGCTATTTAAGCCCGGATCCGGAAAGAATAGATCTTGATCCAGTACCTATTCCAAAAACTTTTACTATCGGTGTTAACGCCTCATTTTAAAGAATTATAAATTATATAAAAATGAAAAATATTATTATAACAGCTTTTTTTACATCGGCAATGCTATTTTTTAATTCGTGTAAAAAGGTATTGGACTATACTCCGACCGGTGTGTTGTCGTCCGCAGATTTAACATCACCGGATGCTATCGAAGGGCTGGTAACTGCCGCTTATGCGGCTATCGGAAATGGTGATATGATTGGTCCGATCTATAGTGATTGGGCCTATGGGAGTGTTCGTTCTGATGACGCCTATAAAGGCGGAGGTGGTACCGGAGATGTTGGTGAAATAGATGCTATGGAGCATTATAACCTGGTTACTCCGACGATGGATGCATTTGTCTCACGCACCTGGAAAAATTTGTTTAAATCTATTTCAAGGGCTAATGTGGCTTTGCGTGCCGTAAATACTTTGGATGCTGCTGCGTTCCCGCAAAAAACGGTACGCCTGGCGGAGTTGCGGTTTCTCAGGGCCCACAGTTATTTTACTATGAAATTATTGTATAAGAATATCCCAATTTTCGATGAGAATGCAACAGGCGAAGAAATTCTGACGATTTCAAACGATTTGAGCAATGAAGATTCCTGGAATAAAATCGCAGATGATTTTCAATATGCAATTGACAACCTGCCTGAATCGCAACCCGAACTTGCAAGAGCCAATAAACTTTCCGCAGAGGCCTACCTCGCAAAGCTGAGATTGTACCAGGCGTACGAACAAGATGCTTCCCATCATGTAACCAATATCAATCCATCAAGATTACAGGAAGTTGTGACCTTAACCCAGGCAGTTATTTCATCCGGTAAATATTCTTTAAGCAATGATATTGCGGATGATTTTTTACCTGAAACTGAGAACGGACCCGAATCGGTTTTTGCAATACAGTTTACAATAAATGATGGAACAAGCGCCGGCAGATTGAACTATGAAGACGGATTAAACTATCCACACGGTGCGCCGCAATATGGCTGCTGTGGTTTTCATGCTGCAAGTCAAAATCTGGTAAACGCCTTTACCACTGATGTGAATGGGTTACCCAACTTTAATACATTTAATAACAGCATTGCCGATTTAAATACTGCAA
Organism: Ferruginibacter sp.; assembly: GCA_040006615.1. GTDB lineage: Bacteria > Bacteroidota > Bacteroidia > Chitinophagales > Chitinophagaceae > Ferruginibacter. The sequence goes on along the minus strand of JBDTWP010000553.1, from coordinate 1,003 downwards.
CTGTCGATGTTCGGATTGATCACACCGTAGGTATAGAAGGGCATCCTTATAAATACGATAACACTAAGCCATTCAGTAATAGTTGGGTTCGGGATGCTGGTGTATACGGTAATTTTCATACCATGCGTGACCAACAATTGGCAACCAGTTCATCTTATTTCAAAAACGGTCCATTTATGGGTGTTGCAAAAAATTACGACATCATTAGGTATGATGATGTTTTACTGATGCAGGCCGAAGCATATATTGAATTAGGGCAGCAAGACCTTGCTTCGCCTTTGATTAATCAAATAAGAGCAAGAGCGGCAGCAAGTACAGGAAGGCTAAAAAAAGCTGATGGCACCTTCCCTTCTAATTATAATATCAAGCTATATCCATCAGCTGGTTGGACACAGCCCTACGCCCGCCAGGCGCTGCAATGGGAAAGACGTCTGGAATTTGCTACAGAAGGCTCACGCTTCTTTGATTTGGTAAGATGGGGAATAGCTGAACAGACTTTAAACGGTTACATAGCTGTTGAAAAAGGAAGAAGGACTTTTTTAACTACAGCTAAATTTACAGCAGGCCGAGATGAATACCTGCCTATTCCTCAATCGGAAATAACATTCACGAATGGACTGTATAAACAAAATCCCGGCTATTAGTTCTTAATCTTATTACTTTGTTACAATTGATAAGGCAAACGCAGAGACGCTTAATCATCCTTTGCGTTTGCTTTTTTTATTCTATATAAATAAATTTTTAAAAATTTGATCTACCCATTTATTATTCTGTAAAATCTCTATGTAATATTGAATGTCAATTTTTAATCTTTAGATTATTATAAATACTCACTACTATTCGTTGCTATTAAATATTTACTAACATGATCAGGAACTTTTATTTTATCGTAATGTTTTTTCTTTTTTCCTGCGCCAGCGTAGTGAAGAATCAACCGAATTCAAAAGAATATAATGAACCCTACCGGCCGCAAGTTCATTTCTCTCCAAAAACCGGCTGGATG
>JBDTWP010000552.1:0-3077 GCA_040006615.1 Ferruginibacter sp. | reverse complement strand
TAAGTCAGGGAGATCGGAGTCTATTTAGGGCATATTTGACCATTTTACCCGGTTTTGGTCTGTTTCGGCCTGTTTGGAAGTATTTTTTCAGGTAGGTTGGTTTACTCTGGGTTTGTTCTGCTTTTACTCTGCTTTTACTCTGCTTTTACTCTGCTTTTACTCTGGTATTGGAAATTGCCCAGAAATGCCATAACGGCAGTTGTTTAAAATAACCCTTATTTGGTAGAGGCCTTACCCGGCTTTGAGTTGTGAACTATGGCAGATATTAACCAGGAATAACGCAGTATATATCTGGTGTTATGTCACACCTTAATTAACGGGTAAAATTCTGATAATTTTATCCTGGCATATCCACCAATATGATTAAAGAATATGCGAAATACAAAGAATAGGGCCTCTGTTTTTTGAATACTATAACATAAAAAAACCTACAACAATACTGACCGAATGTAGGTAATCCTTCATATTCTAATAATCTTTTGGTCCTGGAACTTTGAGCCTTCCTGCTACATCCAAAAGGGGGAGTTTTTCCTGTTAAAGCATACTCCTGATTCTCTCAGAATAATTCCTTAACTTACTTTTCCCAAAATAAAATAGCACATGAAAAAAAAGATCCGCTTTATTATAATTGCATCCTTTTTTATTTCCGGAGTTTATGCCCAGGAGAAAGCAGATATAGATGCGATTGACAAAATAAAAAAAGAGGGACTTGAAAATTCAAAAGTGATGGAAATTGCCTTCCAGCTGACTGATGTTGCCGGTGCGAGGCTCACCAATTCGCCGGGATATTTCCGGGCGGCGAACTGGGCCAGGGCAGAATTGGAAAAATGGGGACTAACCAATGCAGTTCTTGAGCCCTGGGGCGATTTCGGTAAAGGCTGGGAGTTGAAGAAATCTTATATAGCCCTCACAGCACCTTATTACCGCCCGCTGATCGGCCAACCTAAAGCCTGGACGAGGGGCAGCGGTGGATTACAGCATGCGGAAGTAATACTGGTAAAAGCCAATGATTCCGCTGCTTTGGAAGTTTACCGGGGCAAACTTAACGGAAAAGTTGTGCTGCTTTACCGTACTGATACATTAAAGCAAAGTTTTAAAACAGACGCCAGAAGGTATACGGATGAAGAGCTGGAAAAGATGTCCAATGCAACCCAACCGTTATCGGCTGATACTACCGGGCAATTCCGGAGGCGGGAGCGACAAATGCGTAACAGGGGTACGGGTTCAATTGACACAAGATTGAAAGAAATGGCTGCCAGAGAAGGCGCCCTTGCCCTGCTCAGTATGAACCCCCGGGGGCATGATGGAACTGTGTTTGTACAGGGAGGGGGTGCTTATGGTGGCAACGATCCGGAAAATGTACTTGATATTATGATGGCCATGGAAGATTATATGAGCCTTGTACGCCTGGCCAACAGCGGATACCCGGTAAAGTTAGACGTAGATGTACAAACCGGTTTTACCAGCAAGGACCTTAAAGGATATAATGTGATTGCAGAGATAAAGGGAACCGATCTCAGCAACGAGATCGTGATGCTTGGCGGCCATCTCGATAGCTGGCAGGGTGCTACAGGGGCTACGGATAATGCCGCGGGCTGTGCTGTAATGATGGAAGTGATACGTATACTAAAAGCAAGCGGGCTTAAGCCGCGGCGCACCATTCGCATCGCATTATGGAGTGGTGAGGAGCAGGGATTGCTCGGTTCGAAAGGCTATGTAAAGAAACATTTTGCGGATCCGGCGGATATGCAGTTAAAGGAAGATCATGCAAAGGTATCGGGCTATTTTAATGTAGACAATGGCACGGGAAAGATCAGGGGAATATACCTGCAGGGAAATGAAAAGGTGCGGCCCATTTTTACGCAATGGCTTGAACCTTTCAATTCAATGGGTGCAAAAACAGTTACCATTTCCAACACAGGGGGTACAGATCATTTATCTTTTGATGCAGTGGGCATTCCAGGTTTCCAGTTCATCCAGGATGAGATTGAATATGATACCCGTACGCATCATACAAATATGGACAGTTATGATCACCTGATCGGCGCCGATCTCACGCAGGCTGCTACCATTGTTGCGGCATTTGTGTTTAATGCCGCTAACAGGGATGAAAAATTGCCCAGGAAAGTATTACCAACGGCAAGGGGCGGGGTGCAAAGATAATGGCGGGGAATGATGATTGAAATATCAGGGGTGTTTTTAGCTCTCTTTTTCTGGTTCATTCGCTTCTATCCCGCCAGACTCCTGTTTTGAGCCAGCTTGATATTCATCCTGATGATTCACCTGGTATGTTTAAAGAGGTTTATGCAATTTTAAGCCAATACAGGCATGGCCATTTAATACTGTCATGTGCATCTTTTTTCTGAATCATTTATTTCCATTCTTTGATGCAGTAGTCCGGGAAGTTGCCACTTGTTCCTGCTTTAGAATAAAGTCTAATCTAAATTTTTGAATTTCTAACTGTTCAACTTTTAATTTTAATTCTTTCAATTCCTTATTTATATTCTTCAATTCCGTTTTTGCTTTCAATGCAATCAGATAATTTTTACCAAATTTCTCTTCTACTAATTTTTCTACTTCTGACCTTAATAGTCTAAAAAACGGATTTCCATAAACAGACCCTTCCCGAAATTGTAATTTACCTTCTTTGATTGCTTTAATTAAATCGTTTTGCGATAAACCAAATTCTTTAGATGCAGTTTTATCACTCAATGACCCGTCTTTCCTGGTCCATTCCTGTGCAGACTTATTATAATACATTGGTTTCCTTTTTTGAAAGCTTTTATATGATTGATTCATTTTCAAAATTTTCCTTGTCCATTCATCCGGCATCCAAAATCCCCCTTACCCCTGCTTTCCGAAATTCCAGGATATACTTTGCAGGGGATCGTCCGGATCCACAACCGGCTTAACCGGTTCGGGATACTGAAATTTCACAATCTCTCCTTCACGGATTAGTACAACATCCATCAGTTCCCCTGCCTGGTAGTCCTTGTTTTTGATCATCCCGCCAAAGGAATTTCGGAAATAAATCCCCGCACAGGTTATCAACACTTTTCCTTCCGTGTTGTCCAGGG
>JBDTWP010000551.1:0-3079 GCA_040006615.1 Ferruginibacter sp. | reverse complement strand
CAAATTCTTCCTTGCGCTGGCGCATTTTACTCATGTCTGTTTTTTGTTCACGGCCCTCTTTAATCTTAGCCGCATTGGTTTCTTCCATTGGTATGGCACAATGGCAAAGGAAACTTACGATATCCTTATTCACCTGGTCATCCATTTGTTTAAAGGCGCCAAAGGCTTCGATTTTATAAATTACTAACGGGTCCTTTTGTTCATAGCCGGCTGTCTGTACACTGTGGCGTAAATCATCCATCGCTCTTAAATGCTCTTTCCAGGCATCATCAATCAGCGCAAGGGTAATACTGCGCTCCAATGCGTTTGGCAATTCGGCACCCTGGCTGGCCAGTGTTTTATCGAGATTTGCCAACGCCTGTATTGCTTTTCGTCCATCCGTAAACGGTACTGCCACATTTTCAATATGATTACCCTGCTCTTTGCGGATATTTTTAATGATTGGGAATGTCTGTTCCGCGATAGCGATTACCTTGCGATTGTAACTTGATTTGGCTTCTTCATATAATTTTTCAGCCACTACATTCACCACTCCTTTTTCCAATTCCTCAGGTAAGATAGCAGTGTCAATACCAAAGTTCAGGATCACCGCCAGTTTAAAGTCTTCGTGATCGTTACTTTCCTTAAATGAATTTACAAGGCCTTCCGCAACAGAATAGAATGCATTGTCAAGATCCAATGCCAGCCTTTCTCCAAACAAGGCATGGTTACGTTTGCTGTACACCACATTCCGTTGTTTGTTCATCACATCATCATATTCCAGCAGTCGCTTACGTATTCCAAAGTTATTTTCTTCTACCTTTTTCTGCGCTCTTTCAATCGATTTGGAGATCATGCCATGCTGTATCACCTCCCCTTCTTTATAACCCATCCTGTCCATCAGCGATGCTATACGCTCGCTGCCAAACATACGCATCAGGTCATCTTCCAGGCTTACAAAAAATTGGGTGCTTCCGGGATCTCCCTGCCTGCCGGCGCGGCCCCGCAACTGCCTGTCTACACGACGGCTCTCGTGTCTTTCGGTGCCTACGATGGCCAGGCCTCCTGCTTCCTTTACACCCGGCCCCAGTTTAATGTCAGTGCCGCGGCCCGCCATATTGGTGGCAATGGTAACAGCACCCGCCAAACCTGCTTCTGCTACTACCTGCGCTTCCCTGGCATGTTGCTTGGCATTCAATACATTGTGAGGTATATTTTTCTGCTTCAGCATCCTGCTCAGCAATTCGCTGATCTCCACCGAAGTGGTTCCCACTAATGAAGGCCTGCCGGCAAGGCGCAAACGCTCAATATCCTCAATCACCGCTTTGTATTTTTCCCGCTTGGTCTTATAGACAAGGTCCTGTTCATCTTTGCGAATGGCGGGCAGGTTGGTTGGAATAGTAACTACATCTAATTTATAAATATCCCACAACTCGGCAGCTTCCGTTTCGGCCGTACCCGTCATACCACAAAGTTTATGGTACATACGGAAATAATTTTGTAAAGTAACAGTCGCGTAGGTTTGTGTGGCGGCTTCGATCTTTACATTTTCTTTTGCTTCAATCGCCTGGTGCAAACCATCTGAATATCTCCGGCCATCCAGTATACGGCCGGTTTGTTCATCAACGATCTTTACCGATTCGTCCAATACAACGTATTCGGTATCCTTATCAAAGAGCGTGTAGGCTTTCAGTAATTGTTGTACCGTATGTATGCGGTCGGCCTTTAATGAATATTCATTTAACAAAGCTTCCTTGCTTTGTAATTTTTCTTCAGCGGTTAAATTGCCTTTATCAATATCCGCCAGCTTGGTAGCAATGTCGGGAAGTATAAAAAATTCCGTGTCTTCACCTGCCTTGGTAATTAAGTTAATTCCTTTGTCCGTAAGATCTACCTGGTTGTTTTTCTCGTCAATATGAAAATATAACTGGGCATCTACTTTGGGCATTTCTTTCTGCTGATCCGACAAGTAATAATTTTCTGTTTTCTGCAATTTCACACGGATTCCTGGCTCACTCAAAAATTTAATTAAAGCGCTGTTTTTAGGCAAACCTCTGTGTGCAATCATCAATGATAACCCGCCATCCTTTGGATCATCATTTCCCTCGGCAATTTTTTTCTTTGCATCGATCAGGTATTGGTTGGTCGCTTTTTTCTGTGCATCAACTAATTTTTCTATCCGGGGCTTAAGGTCAAAAAACTGCTGAGTATTATCGCTGTGTCCTACAGGCCCGCTGATGATCAACGGCGTTCTGGCGTCATCAATCAATACGCTGTCTACCTCATCTACCATTGCGAAATGATGCTTACGCTGTACCATTTCTTCCGGGTTATGCACCATGTTATCTCTCAGGTAGTCAAAGCCGAATTCGTTGTTGGTACCATAGGTGATATCAGCATTATAGGCCGCCCTGCGGGCATCTCCATTCGGTTCGTGCTTATCTATACAATCTACGGTCAATCCAAGAAATTCGAAAAGAGGGCCGTTCCATTCACTATCCCTTCTTGCCAGGTAATCATTTACGGTAACGATATGGACACCCTCACCCGCTAACGCATTCAGGTAAGCCGGTAATGTGCTCACAAGCGTTTTACCTTCGCCGGTAGCCATTTCCGCGATTTTGCCCGAATGCAATACGACGCCGCCAATCAACTGTACATCATAGTGCAGCATGTTCCATTCAACATCTCCGCCGGCAGCCTTCCATTTATTGGAAAAAACAGACTTATCATCCTGTATGGTAATATGATCTTTCTTTACAGCCAGGGTTCTGTCCAGGTCAGTGGCAGTGCTCACTAAAGTAGTATTCTCCAAAAACCTGCGTGCTGTCTCTTTAACTGCCGCAAACGCTTCGGGTAAAATTTCCAGTAATACAACTTCAATTTGCTTGTCCCGTTCTTTTTTAAGTACATCAATTTCCTGGTAGATCACATCTTTTTCATTGATCTTTGTAACAGGTAAATTTTCAGCATATTCCTTTTTAGTATTTATCTCCTCGTCGACAGCGTCAAGGTGCTGCTTAATGCGGTCTTTAAATTCAGCGGTTTTGGCTCTTAACTGATCATTGCTGAAGGATTGAAACTGCATGAAATACCCGTT
>JBDTWP010000550.1:0-3134 GCA_040006615.1 Ferruginibacter sp. | reverse complement strand
TTGTTTTCTACCCACATATTGTACCTACGGCACAGATTGACGCGTCTTCGTTGTTTTCTACCCACATATTGTACCTACGGCACAGATTGACTCATCATCAATTTTAATTGCCTAGTTGTAAAACCTGTTCCAATATCCTCACCTCACCATTCTTCTCATCCGGTGGTAACCCATCGGATTGCTGTTTACTGTAGACCTGTAAACACCATTGAATAATTTTATTGGCGGGATATAGTCTTGCCTGGGCTTTTAGCCATTCATCCGCCTTTTCGGGGGAGGAGGTCTTTTCGATTGCCCATGCAGAAACGAGGTGATTAGCGGACAAAAAGTTCTGGATGGTATTATCTACTTTTGGTGTAAAGGCGATGATCTTTTGAAGTGATTGTCCGGCAGCGCCCTTGTTACCAAGACTGGTATAGCAAATGTAATTCAGCCAGTCCTCCAGCCTTTCATCTATGTCTTCATCATATGGCTTGCCCACCCCCAAATTCTGCGGCCATAACTTTGCATCCGCAATGAATTTCAATCCCTTTTTGTATTGTTTCTTTTTCATTTCCATTACAGCCAGCATCAGTTTTGCTTCATGATACAATTGCCTGCCCTCTGTGGCTCCTTCAAAAGGAAGGATTTTCAATTTGGTTAAGAACGCATCCGCCACTGTATATTTTTTGGCCAGCAATAATGTTTTGGCATATAAGATGCCCATCACATAATTATCAGGATGGCTTTTATAAAATGGTTCGGCAATTGCCAATGCGTTCTCATATTGCTTTTGTCTGATAAATTGTTCTGCCAGTAATTTATGGTATCGCCATCCCTGGGGATCCAGTTTGATTGCCTGCTGAAGATCCGTGGCAACTGATAACGCATTTTCTTTCATCAATGCCGCCCTGGCCGCATAAAAGGCAGGGTCGGCGGGTTGAGTGCCGCATTGGGTGAACAGTTCCCTGGCTCTTAAAAGATTATTACGGTTCCATTCGATGAGTGCCAGGTGATATTTCAACAGCCACTGGTCATTTGTTTTAACCAGCTCTTCCAGTACGGCAGCGGTTTCAGCGCGAAAGGGAAATACAATCCCGGTCTGAATATCGCCAATATCCACTTTTTTATTTCCCAAAAATGCTTTCCAGTAAATCAGTTCGGCATTGGGAACCGCCATTGAAAAAACTTTCCCTGCTTCTTCCTTACAATTATGCTGCTGGTACCATATCCCCAATTCGAGATAGGTTTGATGAGGCATTTCATTTCTTATAAGGGATGTGAACAGTTCCTTTGACCGTTCAGAACCTTCCCACAGATATTTTTCAAAGCGAACAAAATGATTCAGCTTATCGATGGCATTAATTTTATCCAGTATTCCCGTTGATTTAGTGGCATTCTTTTGCAAACGGTATATTACCGCCAGCAATTGTAAGGCTTCCAGATTATTTTGATTGCTCTCCAGACTTTTTTCAGCATAATGAATTGCCCTGGTTTCATCCTTTTCAAGGAAATAAAGTTTACTTAATTCTGTGTAAGCGGCATTCCGGTATTCAGCGCTCAATGAAGCAATATCAAAACCATCCTTTGCATCCGTTATATTGCCCAGGCGCAGGTTGGCCAAACCATAATAAAAATTGGCGGCGGGATCGTAGGTGTTGATGGATAAAGCCTTGCCTGCAGTGATTACGGCCTCCGCAAATTGGAACTTTTGGATCTGCAATAAAGCCATATCACACAATGCAGGAACATAATATGGATCTTTTTGCAAACAAGCGGTTAGTTTTTCTGCGGCTTTTACATAATCCCTGAAACTGATATAATTTTTTCCCTGCAGGAATAATCCATAGACTGAATTGTTGTCGAAATCTTTGGGTATTTCCAATGGACGGCTAAGGTTTCCATCTTCCGGTGCTGAATTCCAGACCAGTTTATTATCCCCGATCTCCAGCTTTAATTTATTACCATCTACGGCAATTTTTATTGAGTCGGCAAATAGTACCATTGGCTTTACGGAGATATCCCTGGAATAAATCTTCTTCCCATTTTCAAAGATCTCCAGTTTATCATTCAACGTTTGCAGGGGTGAGAAAAATATCTTCAACCATCCGTTCTCCTGTTTTACATTGACTGCGCCATAATTATTTGCCTTTACAAAGCCTTTCGTTTGTTTTACCGGGAACCAGTATTCTGTCCAGGTATCTGATTGCCAGGGTGAAAAGGAACGGTGCTTAAATGGGGTAAAGATGCTGTTTTCGGCCGATTGGTTATACAACCTTCCACTTTGAACTTCCACATATTGCCCATCTGTATCGGTCAATAATTTTTCCCAGATCATGCCCTGTTGCGATAAACCCCATATCCATATTTTTTTACCGGGTTTATCATCGTGGCCGGAATACCTGCCCATTCCAAAATCATCATCATGCCAGTAGCCACCAAAAAAATCGGTGTATTTACCAAACACATGGTAAGATTTAGGGCCTCCGAAATTATTATTGTTATAAAAGGAAATGTCGTGTCCATTTTGTTTATTGATGGGCCAGTCACTGTATTCACCTTCATGGCCAATATAGTTTTTGCCGGGATAAATGAATTCTAAATTTCCCGCCGCTTTTATACCCGTATTCATCCATGTATAATATGGTTGTTCAAATGAAGTGGAATTAAACCAAAAAGAGCTGGTAGTAAAATAAGCCTTGTCCTTTGGTAAATTAATGTCTAATCTCCAGGAACTGCGGGTAAGAAGATCCAATACACCTATCACACAACTCACACTACCATCATCTTTTTTGATTGTAATAAAATGCAAAGGCTGAATCGCAATTGTAAGGGAGACAGATGAAAGCAGGATCAATAGTGGCAGGATGATATGGGTCATTAAAATCTTCAAAATATTTCACATTATCATTCGTGTCGCTGATCTTTACCCAGTCAATGCTTACCTGCCGGCCATATATGCCCATCCCGAATGCAATAGGATCACCGGGAGGTGTATTAGGGTTTGTTGCCACCTGGAATATCAGTCTGCCATTGTAATATAAGTAGGAAGTACCCTGCATTACTTTTGCCTTAAAGGTCATCCAATTCAGGTAGGCATCGGGATTAGTATCCAACACATAGTTGGTTCCATTAGCATTTATGATAAGTCCACT
>JBDTWP010000549.1:0-3166 GCA_040006615.1 Ferruginibacter sp. | reverse complement strand
GGTATGGAATGGACAGAAATAGGGGATAACTATATAAAGATTAAAATGCCTGTTGATAACCGTACGAAACAGCCGTACGGACTTTTGCATGGGGGGGCCAGTTGTACACTGGCTGAAACAGCGGGGAGCGTAGCCTCCCATTTGGTTGTTGATTCCAGTAAATTTAGTTGTGTGGGCCTTGAAATAAACGCCAATCATATACGGAGTGCGAGACAGGGATATGTAACTGGAATTGCTACGCCGCTTCACCTGGGCGCCAATACGCATGTATGGGATGTCAAAATTTATGATGACCTGGAGAAACTGATTTGTATCTGCCGCCTCACTGTAGCCATATTAAACAAGGCGTTTTAGTCCCTTCAGGGAATATCAAAGAATTTACTCATGATGTCCTTAATGGATGCATAGGTATTTGCCATGGGTTCTTTAATATCCTTCGTTTTGACCCATTTTACCGCAGTAATATTTTCTTCAGCCTGGGGAACCAGGTTGACTGTTCTCAGGCAGGTGAGATAGTACCAATGAGAAATTTTCAAATAATGTTTTCCAAAGGCATTGTAAGTATGGTAGGTTTCACCAATCTTATCTTTCAATGTTAAACCGGTAACGCCTGTTTCTTCTTCCACTTCTCTTTTGGCGCATTGTTCAAAATTCTCACCCTTTTCTACTTTTCCTTTGGGTAAATCCCATTTATTAAGCCGGTAAATGAAGAGGATTTCTTTTTTGTCGTTTTGCACAATTCCACCTGCGGCTTCAATCAATTTAAAATATTTAAAGAACGCCTTCTTAAGTTTTTCCAGGTCGGCATGCCATAATACACCTGCATGAAATTCTTCTTTCTTTATTTCATGTAATAAAGATTTAATGGCAGGGCCGGATATCTCATCAATAAATACAGCATCCGGATGATGAAGTAATTCATTGAGTTCTTTATCTATCTCGTCACATAGATAGACTGGCTTATCATTAAAGTAAATTTTTATATGCATATTGGTTACTATGAGTTTTTATGAAGGGTTAACTACGCACAAATAGTAAAAAACTTAAAGCTACAGGCTTTTAATTAATTTGCAACATGACAAATGAAAAAGCGGTTGCTGAAAAACTATTACAAATTAATGCAATTAAATTAAGTCCGCAACAGCCTTTTACCCGGGCAGGCGGCTGGAGGAGCCCCATTTATTACGATAATCGTAAAGCCTTATCATTTCCCTTTATAAGAGACTTTATTAAAAGTGAAATGTGCAGTGTAGTATTTGAACAATTTCCGGAGGCGGAGATACTGGCTGGTGTGGCCACTACCGGTATTGCCTGGGGTGTAATGGTAGCTGACCAGCTAAAACTCCCTTTTATATTTGTCCGGCCTAAGCCTAAAGAATATGATTTGGGAAACCAGATTGAAGAATTCCATGAAAAAGACAAAAAAGTAGTAGTGATTGAGGACCTCATTTCCACCGGTAAGAGCAGCCTTGAGGTGGTAGAAGTTTTGCGGGGGGAAGGGTTGGAAGTGATAGGGATGGTGTCTATTTTTACTTATGGTTTTGATGTAGCGGAAAAAGCTTTTTCAAAAGCAGGCCTGCCGTATATTTCGTTAACCAATTATAATGACCTGATTGAATTGGCTGAAGAAAATGGAATTGTCAGTGCTGAACAGCGGGACAGTTTGTTAAATTGGCGTAAGGATCCTGAGGGTTTTACATATTAGAATAATGTAAATGCCTGCTTTCCCTCATAAGTTACCGGGAAGTTTCTATAAATGCTCCCTTTTCCAACTTTCACGGAGCCCGTTACTTTTACCATCACTTCATTGCTAAGAAGTGTAACTAATCCATTTTTCAACAAATTTTTCATATCAACATCAATTCTGATTGGAACGGCAAATTCCTCCCTCCTGGGAATTGAAACGAATTGTTCCTGGATAGTATGCCCCAGGTAATTATTATCGAGGAAAATATCAAGGTCAGTAGACTTTAACTGCAGACCAAAGTTGTTTGGGTTGTAATAAATAAGGTCCATTTTAATGGTTGTGGCCGAAAACCCCAGTTTGTCAACGGTGAAATTCCTGAAATCCCGGTATTCCAATTCCTTCGGAGTACTACAAGAAATAAGCAATATTGTCAGTATAATGGAAATGAGCAGGGTAGGGAGTTTTAATGATCTCATTGTATTAGCGAGGTTTTCAATTTTTAGGCAAGATAAGCAGATATCAGCAAATCTGAAATAAAAACCAGTTAATCCGGCTACTATATTCATTAGCATTCTGCATTGAAGGCATTTTTAAAATACCAAAACAAACAACTAAAATTAATAGTATTATTAATTACTTATAAAAAGTTGTTTAGTATCTGTTTACAAATAATAAATAAAATAAAGTAATACATTATAACTATATAAAACCGGTTCAAAAAGGGATATTTTGACAATGAAACTTAAAAATATCTGAATCTAAAATATTATATAATAAATAGTTCATTAATAGGAAATTATGAGATATACATAATATTAAATTTTGTATAAAGTTGATATGTTAATATTTCGAATATCGGGATTCTCAATTTGTCGATTTTTACCCGATTTATTCCTTTATGGACTGAAGCCGCCTGGCGATATTTCCATCACCATCCTGAAGCTTAAAAGAGGTTTCCGAATAAATTGAGATTTTGGATTGAATCCGGTAATAATGTCAGTTTAGATTTTTCTTCTATGTTCTATTATTTTGCCGGGAATATTGCGTGATGATTTAACTGCAATAAATTAGCATGTCAAATTATTTTTCTGCGGAGAAGTTATTTTAGGGGATTGATCAGGATTACAGAAACCGCCATCTCATGGGCTGCAATTTAGAAGTTTGGCATTGAGAATTCCGAAGATGGGATCATCATTTCAGATCGCTTCATGTTATCAGGAATCGGTCTTTACCATTTGAAAATGGTGCATTCCTAATTCACCCCACTTCGTGGTTGCAACGAATTAGTATACACCTTATTGGTTGGAAGTAGTTTCATAAATTGCCTCCAGCTTTAGCTGGAGGAACAAATTATTCATTTTGGCTTTAGCCAAACCAATCAGGAAAATGCTTCAAACAAATTCGGCTAAAGCCGTAGTTTGTTGCATTTTTCATTATCCACAGGCTAAAGCCCAATGTCATTTAGTTAAGGGCTTTTAA
>JBDTWP010000548.1:0-3212 GCA_040006615.1 Ferruginibacter sp. | reverse complement strand
CTATTATAATTCAACTATCTCAGTGAGCCGTTGTTTGGTGTTTTCACCAACAACCCAAGCTACCCTACCTTGGTCTTCCACCCCTGAACTATTATAATTCAACTATCTCAGTGAGCCATTGTTTGGTGTTTTCACCAACAACCGAAGCGAAGCCGTTGTTTGGTGTTTTCACCAACAACCAAACCTACCCTACCTTGGTCTTCCACCCCTCAACTATTATAATTCAACTATCTCAGTGAGCCGTTGTTTGGTGTTTTCACCAACAACCGAAGCTACCCTACCTTAATCAACAGGTATTTTTTTCAAAACTACTACAAGGGTTTCCCTTCAGAGTACCCTAATGCGCAGAAGCGGGTTTTGCGTGAGTGAAGCATGATTGCCGTTTATGGAACTTATTGCAACAGCACCCTGGTAAAGTTTAAAAATCCTTAACTTTATCAATAAATAAAATATCAATTGCTTAAATTGAATTATTATCAAAACCCAGGCGCTATCGGTCTATTTTGATGATGGATTTTGTAAACGGATTTTATTAACAAACCTGAAACAATATTATATTGTTACCAGAACATCTGGATAGCGCCAGCTTTCTAAAAATTACCTGTAAAATAAAAGAATCGAATTCCTACCTTTACCCGGCAGAGAACTGATATGTTAAAACCATCCGTTTCAAAAAAAGCTTTTTGGGATACTCCCTTTGACAAATTAGATTTTGAAAAATCTTCTTTATTTGTAATGGAGAAAGTATTTAACTATGGTAGCTGGAACGATCAGGTAGCAATCATGAAATATTACAGCCTGCCCCGTATCCGGCAGGAGATAGTACAGGCCTCCTATCTTCGCAAACCTGTGCTGAGTTTTCTATGCACTATTTTACACCTTCAGAAAACGGATTTTTCATGCTACAACAAAATGCAGTTGAACCCATTACCCTGGAGTTATTAAAAGTATTTGCCACCTCAGCCCCTTGAAAAATTTCGCATTGGGTGGCGGTACTAACCTGGCATTACGGTTAGGCCACCGTTCATCAGCGTCGCAAATAATTGATTTCTACCTTTGTTAATATCCCAGGATCTTCAGCATGCTTTGGGCGGTTTGCTGTTTGGCATATACCCAATCAACTAATTTTCCATTCTTGTCGTGGCCCAGGACAATATGCTTGGGAGATGGGATCAGGCAATGCTTAATACCTCCATAACCACTGATCTGGTCCTGGTAGGCCCCGGTGTGAAAAAATCCAACATATAAGGGTTCTCCATTGGTAATTTTTGGAAGAAACACTTCGTTAATATGTTCTTCAGAATCATAATAATCATGGCTGTCGCAGGTAATACCTCCCAGGGTAACCCGCTGGTATTCTTCCGTCCATTTATTGATCGGCAGCATCAGGAACTTTTCTCCAATGCCCCAGGTATCAGGCAGTGTGGTGATAAAGGAAGAATCAATCATATACCATATCTCCCGGTCGTTCTGCATTTTTTCACCGATCACACTGTAAATATGCGCCATGCTCTCTCCCACCGTGTAGCTTCCAAACTCTGTAAAAATGTTGGGCATTTGCACTTTGTTTCGCTTACAGGCAACTTTTATATTGCGTACAATTTCATTGATCATGAACTGGTAATCATAATCAAAACCCAAAGAGTGCTTGATAGGAAAACCTCCCCCGATATTAATGGAATCCAGTTCAGGGCAGATCTTTTTTAACTGGCAATACAGGTTGATCACTTTATTGAGTTCGCTCCAGTAATAAATATCATCCTTGATACCCTTATTTAAAAAAATATGAAGCATTTTTAATTGAAACTTATGCTCCATCCCCTCAATTTCATCCACATAAAATTCCAATATGTCTTTTGCTCTCATACCCAATCGGGAAGTATAAAAGGGAAAATTGGGTTCTTCTTCGGCCGCAACCCGTATACCGAGTTTAAAAGGAATCCTGACGGATTTGTAGGCTTTCAATTCCTCTTTATTATCGAGTATTGGAATTACATTTTTAAAACCGGTATTCAGCAAACGTGCGATCCGGGCAGTATAGGGTTTTTGCTTATAGCCATTACAGATAATAAAGGTTTCCTTATTGATCTTCCGCCTTGAGTATAGTTTATTAACGATGTCAATGTCGTAGGCATAGGAGGTCTCCAGGTGAATGTCATTTTTCAGGGCCTCCTCCACGATAAATGAAAAGTGAGAACTTTTGGTACAATAACAATAATGATATTTGCCTTCGTATTTGTGTTTCTTAATTGCCTTCGCAAACATTTCCTTCGCCTTTTTGATCTGCATTCCTATTTTTGGCAGGTAGGTCAGTTTTAATGGGGTACCATATTTATCTATCAATGCTTTAATATCCTGTCCATTATATTGCAAATACTCATCTACTACCTTAAAATCTTCCTGTGGAAAGTTAAAAGTCTGATCCACCAGATCGGCATAAGTATTATTCATGTTAGGCATTTATACAATGGGTTTTAGTTTTTCTGTGCAAATGTAATTCAATGATACATGGAATTAATAAAAAAAACCGGATGCGACAATGTCACATCCGGCCTGGCAATGGGCTATTGTTAAATATTAGCAATTCCCTATTCATCATTTACCTTTCTCCATTCACCATTCTCCATCCTCCATTCACAATTTCACCTGGCTTACCAGGCTCTTAAAACTTTCCGGCTCGTTCATGGCTAAATCGGCTAATACTTTACGATTGATATCGATATTCTTCACCGCTAATTTGTGAATAAATTCGCTGTAAGTGAGACCTTCAGCCCTTACCGCTGCATTGATTCGGGCTATCCACAAAGTGCGGTATTCACGCTTTTTCAATTTACGTCCAACGTAACTATACGTTAAACCTTTTTCCATAACGTTTTTGGCAACGGTATAAACATTCTTCCGCTTACCATAATAACCTTTGGCTGCTTTTAATACTCTCTTCCTTCTGGCCCTTGACGCGACTGCATTTTTTGAACGTGGCATATCTTAATTTTTTGAAATGTTAATGATGTAATGTAAAACCGGCCTTGGCCTGGCGTTAACCTTTTAGACGTAACAGACGTAATACGAAATCGTGGTTAGTTGAATGCACAACACCTTTATTTCTTAAATTACGTTTACGTTTGGTTGATTTCTTTGTTAAGATGTGGCGTTTGAAGGGCTTTTGGAAGGTAATTAAACCTGTTCCTGTAACTTTGAAACGCTTTTTTGCG
>JBDTWP010000547.1:0-3214 GCA_040006615.1 Ferruginibacter sp. | reverse complement strand
GTGTACACAAAAGCACGACGGGATGTATTTGTACTTGGTGATGGAAAAAGTATCTGCTGCACATTTCCATGAGGTACATTTTTTAATGCGTAAAAATCCTGGTCATGTGCCGGTATTTCAATGCCACTTTCCCAGCGGATTGAACCATAGTAATTTTTTGCTCCCGGATCGTTAAATTTCCCCCCATCAATTCTTACATTATAATAATGAAAGCCTTCATCCATTGGGCCTTCAGTAGTGCCCATCCAGGAACTATCCGCGGCCCTCTGAAGTTTAGTTCCTCCCCTTCCGCCCAAACCAAGACTTACCCTTACGCTATCGGCTGAAGGAGCAATAATTTTAAATCTTGCGTAGCCCTGTGAATTTACCTGCGGATATTCCTGACCGGGTTGATTTAAAGAAGAAGGCTTAAAATCCTCTGCTATAGCGGCCTGGGTTTGTGCTTGGCTATCACCATTTATGATTAAGATGGCTAAAGCAATCGTTAATAATTTAATTTTCATTTTTTAAATTTTAGATGTTTATTCATATTTATTTTATAATCAACGTTTAGTTAGCCCATTGAATTATCATTACGGTTCGGACTGTCACTCCAACGGGTTTGTTTATTCTGTTCAATAATTTCACTTAATAACGCTACAGTCAAAAATAGACCCTGGAATGGTTGCTGGTTTCTTACCAGGTACGGTCTTTAAGATATTCCTGTACCTGGTTTTTGCCAACCGGCAACTCGTTAATATGATCGTTCAGCCATTTAGAAAAATCTTTTTCAATTTCATCTGACCAACGAGTATCAATTTGTCCTGCCGTGTATTTTCCTTCTCTCAACCGTTGATGACCAAACATGTCTCTCAACCGAACGATTTCAGAAGTAGTTACAACCTTCTCTGCCAATTGCGGTGGGATAAATACCACAACGCCAAGTTTGCCTAAAACCACATCGCCAGGCATTGCCGTTACAGTGCGGATGCGTGTAGGTTTGTTAATTCCTACAATCATAGTAGTCAAATCCCTGTTTGGCCCTGCTCCCGGATTATGGTAAGATGGATCATAGCTGGTATAGAAAGAGGTAAAGCCACCTATTTCCCTAAGGCCTTCCAAATCTCTTAATGCACCGTCATATACAATTCCATTTCCGGTTTTTGCGTAAATGGCATTACCTACATTATCACCAATGGTAGGTCCGTTTCTCTTTGCTCCAAACTGATCAGCAACATATACATCACCCTTTACCAGCATTTCTACAGCCCATACATTTTGCGCTCTTCTTCCTTCCTTTTTTCCCAATGAATCAATTGCTTTCCATACATCGGGGCGCCCGGGCATAAACATTGCTGTAACCGCACGGCCCACTAATACACTATCGGGATTTATTAATTCCCATCCCTCAGCAATCTGGTACCGATAACCTGCGTTGCTCATCGTTGCCCATGCTTCTTCCACACTCACTGCTTTCATTCTGCGGATAATATCATCCGGCACTTTCGGCCTTCCATCAGGAAAGCGTTCGCCTTTCCATTCTGGTGTCAAAGCAATTAATTCTTCTTTACTTATTTGTACCTGCTGGCTGTTAGATTGCAAGCCAATACAAATGAATATTGAAAACAACAACAAATACTTAATCATGGTTTTATATTTAAAATGATAAATGACTTTTTAATTTGCCGGGATCGGTTGCCATTCCAAACATAACCGCCTGCTACAGGATTGGAATAAAAATTGAGGCTTCTCTCCCACCAACTGTTTTAAAGTATTGCGGAAAATACATTGCCACAGTAGCCACTGCAAGGATCACCACACTGTACCAATAGCCTTTAAGTATCTCAGTCGCCAGGAATGCAATAGCCAGGCCTAAAAAAACTAAAGCCAGTAAACATCCGGACCAGTTATGCATTTTCTGACAGGTGGTAAAAACAAAAGCCAGAAATAAAACTATTGCCGCGATATAACAGTTGGTACAAAATAATTTTTTTAAAGTAGCCATAAATCTGATTGGTTTTAATTCCATCTGACAAAAAATAAGGTTGTACGAGCGCTTTACTGGTAATAGATTAAAAAATCAACACGAAAATGATTTACCCTTGTAACATAGCCAATCTCCTGGCTGAACAATGCAGGAGAATTCTCATGCCGCAACAGAAATGGCTTATCACCAATCATTAGCAATAATTATACTAGTAATTTAAAGACATAAATATCTGCGAAATCGGGTAATTTTTTGTACAAAATCCAACAACGGGTTATATTGGAAGTTTATTTCAGTAACCCGAATCAAAAAGCATTAAAAAAATAAATCTCAATTATGTCCTGGTCATTGCACACAGCGGCAATCAAAATATCATGAGGCTTACTGATGCAAAACTAAAAACGATTGCATCATTATTTAATGAAATTATAAGCAGATTTATGGTTTCAACATATTATTAATAATATTTCCGGTGAAAGGCCAGTTTTTTTTATTGCAATTCAGCTATCCTTCTAAATTCATCTCCCAGTTTATTGCTAAGGCTTTCGAATATCTCATAATGTTTCATATAAGTATTATGGTGGTTTTCGGCCGGGGAAAAGCTTTGAGCAATTTCAATCTGCCCGGCTGCTTCATCCAGTGATCTGAATATGCCCATTTCAGTGGCAGCTAACAAAAAGGCGCCGATACTTACACTGTTTGAATTCTTGGTAACATGTACTGGTTTATTAAACAAATCTGCAATTATTTGTGTACAAAAAGGATTACTTGCAAAACTTCCGTTTACTGAGAGGGCACTAATATTCCTGTGTTCTTTCAGCATTTTTCCAATACTATAGATTTCATAAAGTATCCCTTCGATGACGGCCCTGATAAAATGCTGGCGTTCATGTTTAATATTTATCCCGAAGAACATCCCCCTTGCATCAGGATTCCATAGAGGAGCACGCTCCCCTAACAGATAAGGTAAAAACAATAATCCGCCGGAGCCGATGGTTACCTTGGTAGCTTCCTGGAGCAGGCTGTTCATGCAACTTTCTAAGTCATATGCAGTTGCAAAATCTCCGAATTGTTTTGCAAACCATTCAAAAGTTCCGCCGCCACTATTACTTGGGCCACCGCTTACAAAACAATCTTCTGTAATTAAATAGTTAAATACTCTTTGCTTTTCGTCATACAACATTTTACTCCCAACCACCCTCACGGCGCTGCTATCCTCAATTGTAATGGTGGCTTGATCACTTTTCC
>JBDTWP010000546.1:0-3239 GCA_040006615.1 Ferruginibacter sp. | reverse complement strand
CCCTGGGCTGTCATATGCCGTTCCTATGGAACGAACATGACGTTAATATTTTTTCAACCCATATATCGTCTCCAAAGGGACGAATGCACGATTTAAAAGGCCTAAATGACATTGGGCTTTAGCCTGTGGACAATAATAGACATAATAGGGCTTTAGCCAAATAAAATGACAATGAATGCTATTTGTGAATTAATCAGCAATGATGGAAATAAGAAATTTATTTGACTTTAGTCCCCCAGTTAAGGCTGGAGACAATTGAGGAAGGAGCCTCAGGCGTTAAAATTATAAAAGCATTTTAATCAAAGTCAGCTATTGCCCTGTGTTGATAATAAATAGGTATACATTCTAAATCTATTTTACAAACATTGAAAAATAAGGGCTCCATAATTTTAAAAGTTACCGAAGTATTGTTACATTAAATCTTTATAGTTTATTATTGCCCTGAAATACTTTCAGGTAAATTTTTTATTCCCATGAATACAGATGAAATAATAAAGGTTGGATTAATTGGTTTTGGTGCCGGCGGGCAAACATTTCACGCCCCCATCTTAACTTCCGTGGAAGGATTGCAATTGGTAAAAATAAGGGCCTCCAGGCAGGAGCAGGTTGCAGTTGCGGCTTCCCGCTATCCAATGGCTGAAATTGTAAGTACCGCCGGGGAAATTATAGAAGATGAGCGTATTGACCTGGTCGTTATTACTACCCCCAATGACTCGCACCATTCCCTGGCTTTACAGGCCCTGCGGGCGGGTAAGCACGTAGTGGTTGACAAGCCATTTACTATTAATACCAAAGAAGCTGATGAACTGATTGCAACTGCCGAAGCCAGTAACCTGGTGTTATCGGTTTACCAAAGCAGGCGCTTCGACAGTGATTTTCGTACCGTTCAAGGGGTAATCAACCATGGTTTCCTGGGTGGGCTGGTAGAATTAGAAAGCAGGTATGACCGGTTCAGGAATTATCTTAAGCCAGGTGCCTGGCGGGAAGAAGATGCTCCCGGAACAGGTATCCTCTATGATCTGGGTGCTCATCTTATCGACCAGGCACTAATATTATTCGGGTTACCTAAAGCAATTACTGCCGATTTAAGAATACAAAGAAAATCCGGTAAAGCGATTGATAATTTTGAGTTGATACTGCACTATGATAATTTGAAGGCAACACTAAAAGCCGGTATGTTGGTAAAGGAAGCCCTGCCCCGGTTTTATCTTTTCGGGACCAACGGGTCATTTGTAAAGTATGGGCTGGATCCCCAGGAAGAAGCATTGAAGGCAGGTTATACGCCGCTTACAAAAGTTGATTGGGGAATAGAATCTTCCTCCATAGAGGGAAGAATAAATACGGATTGGAATGGCATGCAATTAACAGGAAATATCAAAAGTGAAAAAGGCAATTATGCAGATTTTTATTCCAATGTTTGCCAAACAATACCTGGAAAAGAAAGCCTGTTAGTAACGCCTCAGCAGGCAAGAAATAACATACGCATTATTGAGCTTGCCATGCAAAGCCAGACTGAAAGAAGAACCATTGACTATTCATTTTCCTGATCAATACAAACGGAGACATTTATTTATGAATCTTGGGACAGAAGCTGCTAAACCCACCTCCTTTAATGCATGCAGGAAAATATTAAAGCATATTTATCAATAAGTAAAAATCACGTTATCGTTTAAATGGCCAAATTCCATACGCGTTATATAAACCGGATAGACAAGATAAACTGCCTGCTGCTT
The DNA here is from genome assembly GCA_040006615.1 of Ferruginibacter sp. Classification (GTDB taxonomy): domain Bacteria; phylum Bacteroidota; class Bacteroidia; order Chitinophagales; family Chitinophagaceae; genus Ferruginibacter. The sequence continues at coordinate 1,506 of JBDTWP010000546.1, read as the reverse complement.
TTCCTCTTTACTGCTTTTCTCCCAATTAGTTGTAATAATGATTTAAATAAAAACCGGGCATGGCGTATCTATAAAGCAGATTCAGAAAGCAGCAGCTATTCAGGATTAAATGAAATTAATAAAATAAATGTTCCCCGGTTAAAGATTGCCTGGATTTTCAATTTCAATGATGCTTTGAAAGGGTCAAGAAAAGGGAACAGCGAATGTAATCCTATCATAATTGATGGTATTATGTATGTTACTTCCGCGAGGCACAGGGTATACGCTATCAATGCAGGCAATGGCCGGCAGGTATGGTCTTTTGATCCTTTCAACGGTGGCGTAGGCGGAGGAGTAAGCAGGGGTGTTACTTACTGGGAAGATGGAAATGATAAGCGGATATTATTTACCGCGGGAGATAATCTTTTTGCATTGAATGCCCAAACAGGGAAGCTCATTTCTTCATTTGGAATAGAAGGAAAAGTAAGCATGAATGCAGGCATCAGGGATGACCCAAACCTGATATCTGTAAAGCCTACTTCTCCCGGAATTGTATACAGGGACCTCATAATATTAGGAAATGAAGTTTCTGAATTATACGGTGCCCAGCCAGGCTATATAAGAGCTTATAATACCAGGACGGGAAGACTGGAATGGACATTTCATACAATTCCAAAACCCGGGGAACCAGGATATGAAACATGGCCCAAAGACGCATGGAAATATGCCGGTGGTGCAAACGATTGGTCAGGCATGAGTGTTGACGAAAAACGTAGCATGGTATTTTTGGCAACCGGGTCTCCTTCCTATGATTTTTACGGAGCAGACCGCAAAGGAAAAAATTTGTACGGAAATTGTGTTGTTGCGCTCAATGCAGCAACAGGAAAACTTCTGTGGTATTTTCAGACCGTTCATCATGATCTTTGGGACTATGATCTTCCGGCTCCGCCAAACCTTGTTACGGTGGAAAAAGACGGGAAAAAAATTGATGCGGTGGCGCAAACATCCAAGGTTGGATTCCTGTATCTGTTGAACCGGGAAACGGGAGAATCTTTATTTCCCGTTGAAGAACGAAGCGTGCCTTCCTCAGATGTGCCCGGAGAGGAATCGTGGCCCACCCAGCCATTTCCATTAAGACCCATGCCTTATTCACGACAGTTTATGACAGCGGATGACCTGGCAAATTTTTCGCCGGCTGCCGGTGATTCCCTGGTAAATTATTTCAAAGAGCTACGATATGAGGGCCTGTTTACGCCTCCTTCGACCAAGGGCACACTAAATCTTCCGGGAACAATCGGCGGATCAGAATGGGGAGGCGCAGCATATGATCCTGCAACGGGAATTCTTTATGTAAAATCAAATGATGCGCCTGAGATTGATTTATTGCAAAGAGTTGAGACCGGTAATAATCCTGTAAACCTCTCCGGCTACTTTGCCGGCAAAAACATTTATATGAATTATTGCATTGCCTGTCATAAGGAAAACAGGGAGGGCGATGAACCTTTATATCCATCGCTGGTTGGTCTC
>JBDTWP010000545.1:0-3316 GCA_040006615.1 Ferruginibacter sp. | reverse complement strand
TTTTTTGGTTAAGGCACCCTGATCGTCAGGGTGCTTTTTGATATACATTTGTAATAAATATCATCCCAATGGCAGCTTATGAAAAAAAACTCGAAATCCGGTGGAGCGACCTGGATCCCAACTATCATCTCCGTCATTCTGTATATTATGATTATGGGGCTTACAGCCGTATATCTTTTTTGAATGAAAATGGGATTTCTCCCGAATTGATGTTACAATATAATATTGGCCCCATTCTTTTCAGGGAAGAGTGCGTTTTTAAAAGGGAAATAAAATTCGGTGATGAAGTAATGGTTAATCTGAAACTGGATAAGTCAACCAGGGATATTTCAAGATGGACGATGATTCATGAGTTGTGGAAAAACATGGATAAGCTGGCGGCAATCATTACCGTAGACGGCGCATGGTTAGATACCGCCATTCGTAAACTTTCACAACCTCCCGAAATTTTTAGGGCAGCGTTTGAACAGATTCAAAAGACAGATAGATTTGAGTATATTGATAAAAAATAATCTTCTCGCAAAGAAAAATATTGGTTCTTCTAATCAAACCATGGGATTAAGTAATTACAAATTATTTGGAAGAAACTTAAAGAAGATAGTTGGAACAATTGTCCCGCCATAGCGGATAATTACGCTGGCAGATATGAACAGTTCCCTTGCCTGGCTTTTAAGCACGGTACATAAAAACACTAAAAATAATTTAACTAATTTTAAAAATAGTGCTCGTTCACAAACTCCTCACCACAGTGGGTTGGAAGCATATTTCTTTTTATGTTTGGTTCCGCAATCAATTTATATAAAAATTCTTATGGAGGATTGTCCCGTAGTACCTGGTGGCTTTCTTTGGTGATGCTGGTTAACCGCAGCGGCACAATGGTAGTGCCCTTCATGACCATGTATATGACCCAGGAAATGGGCGTAGGAATAGGAAAGGCCGGTTTTGTAATGAGCCTCTTTGGTGCAGGTGCAATTATTGGAGCACTGGCAGGCGGAAAAATCACTGATAAAATTGGTTATTATTTTGTACAGCTGTTTACCCTGGCAGGCGGTGGTATAATGTTTATTGTTTTGGGCCAGATGAAAAGTTACATAGCTATCTGCATTACTACTTTTATATTAAGTATGATCAATGAAGCTTTTCGTCCGGCAAACGCTGTTGCAATAGCTCATTACAGCAAAACCGAAAACAGAACACGTTCTTATTCACTCAACAGGCTGGCTATTAATCTGGGCTGGGCATTTGGAAGTGCGTTAGGTGGCATAATAGCATCATACCGTTACGAGTTACTATTTTGGGTAGATGGGTTAACTAATATATTCGCCGCCATACTCTTATATTTTATATTTAGCCCTTCAAGGAATGCCGTAACACCAACACCAATACGAAAACGGGAAACTGTTGTGAAAGTGAATTCAGCCTATAAGGATCGCACTTACCTGTTTTTTATCGGCATAAAAGTATTATTTGCCATTTGCTTTTTCCAAATGTTTACAACGGTACCGGTCTTTTATAAAACGGAATTGCACCTTTCAGAATCTTTCATTGGGATCAATATGGCTTTTAACGGATTATTGATAGCCTTATTCGAAATGATCATTGTATTTAAACTCGAGGGCAGGAGGCCCCTGGTTCACTATATGGCGGCAGGTGTTTTTTTAGTCGGCATTTCTTACCTGATGTTGAATTTACCTATCGCCAATGCAATGGTACTCGCCTTATCCTCCATGTTCTTTGTAACGGTCGGCGAAATTATTTCCATGCCTTTTATGAATACTTACTGGATTGCCAGAACCAACGTTGAAAACAGGGGACAATACGCAGCCTTGTATACGGTTGCCTGGTCATCAGCTCAGGCTATTGGCCCTTTCTTCGGCGCACAATTGGCCGAACATTTCGGCTACTATTTTTTGTGGTGGGTGGTCGGGTCCATATGTGTTCTTTTAATGGTAGCCTACTGGCTTTTGCAAAGAAGAAACTGATAATTGCCGCAGCTATCCGGCAGAGTTAAAGAGCCGGTATTAATTTTGAAATTAGACCATCTTCTTTTATGCGGGTATTATCTGGAACCGATAAAAAAATAGCTGTTCTATTGAACAGAACTTTAAATATTTATTTGGAAGATCAAATCGTTTTTACTGTAGTTGTTGTAGTCACTTTGGTGGTACCAGGAATGCTTTGTCCCATTACTTCCGTCGTACTGGTTCCTTCCATGACCATAGTTCGTTGTTTTAATAAACCGGTACGCATGTCCACAATTCCTTCTCCTGATAATGTTGCTTCCAAATTTATATTTACTTCCATACCCTGAAGATCTAACTTCTTTTTAGTAAGCTGTTTGCCTGCAAGAAGTATGGTAGCATTATTTCCGTCCGCCTCTTTGAAAGTATAATTCCTATAGGTTTTCATTCCCTCCGTGATGGAAGAATCAGACCAGCTATCACCCACTTTCTTTCCGGCAGGCATTACTTCAAAAGCAGCATTTGCCCCATTGCTTTCATCATTGCCAAAACTAACGTTATTTATCATATCCATCAACTGGCCGCCAGCTATAGCCCCCGTATCTTTCTTAACGCCCATAATAACTTTTGCGCTTTCATCCAATTCTAATTCCTTGGTTACATTCAGCTGATCTTTTAGCGCCTTTCCGTTCTCGCTTTCGAGATCTTCTTTTTTGTCAGAATCAAATTTTAATTCCTGGCCCATTGCACTGCCAAAGGTGGATAATTTGATTAGAGTGGAAGTGAGTAAGTAGGAATTGGCTTTTTTGTCTTTCACTACCACCTCGTGAATCAGGTTGGCGTCAAGGGTAATTTCAACAGCCTGCCCCATCATATCCTGGCTGCTCACAGTTTTAACATTGTTGTCAATCTGTATTTTTTGACCCTTTGCCAATAATAATTTTCCTGATGACGTTTGTGAAAAACTAGTAATAGATAATATGCAAGCAGCTGGCAGTAGTAAATAGAATGATTTTTTAACTTTCATTTTTTAATAATTTTACTTTCCGGAACAAATTTAAATCCAATAGGTTGTATGTCCTTCTGCATTTATTTGACTTTAACAAAAAGAAACACCGGGTCCGGATCTACCAGGTTAATTTAATAACATTCCTGGATAAACGCTTTGGTCACATCAGTTTTGAGGAGACACAGTCCGCCCTTTATTCTGGGTTGTCCCCTTATGCCCGGAGGTTGTGGAAGAGGTCAAAAAAAGGGCTACTAAATAATTAGCAGCCCAATACCTTTTATTAAGAAAGATCAATAATATATTAGATCAGTTTAACGTTAACGGCATTCATACCTTTTTTACCTTC
>JBDTWP010000544.1:0-3353 GCA_040006615.1 Ferruginibacter sp. | reverse complement strand
GACATCATTAACAAATTTCGCCCGATTTTATTTTAGCTACTATTTTAGAAATGGTGCGGGAGCCTTTTGTTAATAACTGAAACTGATAAAAACAGATTAACATACGAAAAGAATCCCGGCTAAATAGTCGGGATTTTTTTTTAATGCCTTATTCCGGAAGGATGTTTGGAGCAATTAATTAAAAGGATTAAAAAATTGATATGAATAACCTGGCTGGCAAACAAATTGGTGAAATGGAGCTTTTCCCGGCAAGTGAGCCTGTGGGACTGGGAGCGGGTGTTAAAGTCTCCATCCAGGGCTTTGAGGGGAGTTTTCACCAGGAAGCTGCAAGGCTCTTTTTTGGTAAAAATATTAATGTTATTTGTTGCGCTACCTTTCGGGACGTAGTAAAAATTGCTTCTAATAAAAAAGAAAGTGACGGGGGCGTAATGGCAATTGAAAATTCAATAGCCGGTAGTATTTTGCCAAATTATAACCTGCTGCAAAAAAGTAATCTTACCATTACCGGTGAAGTGTATTTGCAGATAAGGCAAAACCTGATGGTTAATCCCGGAGTGCAACTGGAAGATATTCGTGAAGTTCATTCCCATCCGATGGCAATACAGCAATGTTTTGGGTTCCTGGACAAATATAACTGGAAACTCGTGGAAACGGAAGATACAGCCCTGAGTGCCAAACACATTCATCAGCATCGCAGTAAACATATTGCTGCAATAGCAAGTAAACTTGCCGCGGAAATTTACCGGCTGAATATGATTGCCCCTAATATTCATACTCTTAAAAATAATTATACACGGTTTTTGATATTGAAAAAAGAAGAAAAACCGGTTGAAATATTGGGCGCCGATAAGGCATCAATAAATTTTCATACGGACCACTCAAAAGGAAGTTTGGCGAAAGTGTTAACTGAAATTGCCGAAGCGGGTATTAATCTAAGCAAGTTGCAGTCGTTCCCCATACCTGGAAGCGACTGGAGGTATTCCTTTCATGCAGATGTAGAATTTGATAACAAGCAACAATTTTACACAATGATTGCAGCAATTGAAAAAATTACGGAAGCATTGAAAATTTATGGAGTGTATAAAAAGGGCAGGTAAACCTGCCTTTCAAAAAAAATGTTTTAGGCAAAGATTGTCGGTCTTGACAAGACTATATTAAAAATTAAGAGGTTCACGAAGGTTGGCAATCATTCCCTGTGCACCCGATTTGTAGTACTAAAGTTTTAAAAATGAATAGTAAAAAAGACTTTAAAGTAGCAGGATCTTCAAACCCGCCTCTTATGAAAGGCAGCGAAACCGGGGCCTCAACAGCAAAGCGCCTGGAAGGAATCGGCGAATATTATTTTTCTCAAAAGCTTAGGGAAATTGATGAAATGAATAGGGCCGGTAAGCAGGTTATTAATTTAGGAATTGGTAGTCCTGACCTGCCTCCCCATCCTGAGGTTATAAAAATTTTACAGGAAGAGGCTATTAAGCCCGGTCAACATGGTTACCAGAATTATAAAGGGAGTCCGGTTTTAAGAAATGCCATTTCGAAATGGTACGGAAAATGGTATGGTGTGGAACTGGACGCAGACTCGGAAATATTACCATTAATTGGAAGTAAGGAAGGCATCATGCATATTTGTATGACCTATCTTAACGAAGGTGACCTGGTACTAATACCCAATCCCGGCTATCCCACCTACAGGAGCGCTGCACTGATTGCGGGAGCTAAGATAGTTGAATATACGCTTTTAAAAGAAAATAACTGGTTTCCCGATTTTGCCGAAATTGAAAAAAATGATTTGCAAAAAGTGAAGCTGATGTTTGTGAATTATCCTCAAATGCCTACGGGACAATTACCTGCGAAGGAAATGTTTGAGCAATTGGTTGCCTTTGTAAAAAGGCATGATATTTTACTGGTACACGATAATCCTTATAGCTTTATTCTGAACAGGGAGCCAATGAGCCTGTTAAGTGTACAAGGTGCAAAGGAGGTAACCATTGAGCTAAATTCATTGAGTAAGTCGCACAATATGGCAGGGTGGAGGATCGGTATGCTGGTAGGCAACCAGCAAAGGATCAATGAGGTATTGGTTTTTAAAAGCAATATGGATAGCGGCATGTTTTTGCCTGTTCAATTGGCGGCAGCAAAGGCGTTGGAATTGGGACCGGGCTGGCACGATGAAGTTAATAAAGTATATGAATCAAGGCGTGAAAAAGTATGGCGGTTGTTGGATTTATTACAATGTGATTTTGACAGGGAGCAGGCAGGTTTGTTTGTGTGGGCTGCCGTTCCTCCTTTCTATAAAGACGGATACGAATTGAGTGATAAAGTATTGAGTGATTCAAATGTATTCATTACCCCCGGCGGAATTTTTGGTAGCGCGGGCAATCATTATGTGAGGGTAAGTCTGTGTAGTGGCGAAGAAAAAATAGAAGAGGCAATAAAGAGAATAAGGTCATTTGCCTGAACGATGGTTAATTTGACTTTTATGAATTTATTGGTCAATATCTATTGTTGAGAAGTCAATTGAATTTCGCAGGAATATTTTTTTTATTTATGGAAAATAGATAAACGGCCCGATCCGGGAATTTATGAGCACTTCCTTCCTGGGTCCCTGACGCGGAGTTTAAATAGAATTTATTAATTAAAGAACTTTTACGAATGCAGGAAACAAGGTCATTAAATATCCCGGCTACGCAGAAATGCCTGGAAGGTGCGGTAATTACCATCGTTGGCGTAGGACTTATCAGCGGCTCATTTGCCATTGCCATGAAAGAAAAAGGATTTGCAGGCAAGGTCATCGGCGTCAGCAGAACCGAAGCAAGTTTGATAAAAGCAAAAGAGTTAGGTATTATCGATGAAATTTTACCGCTGGAAGAAGCAGTAGTGCAAAGTGATTTTATATATGTAGCCATACCGGTAGATGCAACGCTGCCCGTAATGGAAAAAATTATGAGCCTGGTTACTGAAAAACAAATAGTGGCGGATGCAGGCTCTACTAAATTTGCACTGTGCGATGCTTTGTCCGGCCACCCCATGCGTAAACAATTTGTAGCGACACATCCAATGTGGGGTACGGAATACAGCGGCCCGGAAGCTGCTATGTCGGGTGCTTTTAATGGTAGGGCCTGTGTGATTTGTGAGAAAGAAATGAGTGATACAACCGCGGTGGAAATAGTGGAAAATATTTACAAGGCATTTGGCATGCACATCATTTATATGGATGCGTACAGCCACGATATTCATGCAGCCTATATCAGTCATATATCGCATATTACTTCTTTTGCATTGGCAAACACCGTACTGGAAAAAGAAAAAGAAGAAGATACTATTTTTGAACTGGCTGGTGGTGGTTTTGAAAGTAC
>JBDTWP010000543.1:0-3359 GCA_040006615.1 Ferruginibacter sp. | reverse complement strand
TTAATTAAATCTTTGATTTTAGCGGCAATATCTTCATCATTTTCTAACCAATAAGTGAAGTCTTCCCATCCATGAGCTGTAAATTCAACATTCATAATTCCAAAACGGCTTAATCTAATTTGTATGAAATTGTTTTTCCTTCTGCTATTTGATTTATCGACTCCTGAAGCCTGTTTCTGTTGCTTTTAGTGGATAAGAGGTGTTCGGTTTCCATTAAAGAATTATATTCCTGAATAGAAATAATTACTACAGCATCGTCGTCTTTATTTCTTGGAACAATAATAACTTCCGATGATTTTGAGACATAATCAAAATATTCTTTCATTCCTCTTCTTAATGTAGATATTGTAACTGCTTTCATCGCAAAAATTTAAGTGAGTACAAATGTACGTTATTTTGTACAACATGAAGTACTAAATATGAGTTTTTCGCCCTTGTTAGTCTTTCACTCTCTCAATTCTCATGATCCAACTCTTCGGTGAGCCGCCGTTGGTGTTTTCACCAGTCACAGAAATATCTTTTATAGGGTAAACTTCGGCTGTTGCTGAAAACACCGAACAGCGTCGTGCCGGGATAGGTTTTAGCTTTACAGGAGCATTCATTCCGGTGGGGGGCATCCGGTCATGTATCAACAATATCAGACGTATAAATGAAAAAATATATTCCAATTAAATAATTATCCCTCATCGGGGTTTAGTGGGTAATAATTGCCACGAATACCGGCATTTGTTGTTTTCATTTGTTGTGGGTTTATCAATGTATCGTTGGAGAACGGTATCAGATATTATTAGTAATAATGGCATATCATTTGGAAGTAATAGGTAGATCTTTCCTGGGTATTTGGAGCTGGCTATATTATGCCTTCAGGGTTTGGTTTTGACGCAAGATTTAATCTCGGACTTGCAAAATTAAATGATAATACCTCAGCTAAGGAAGCGAACCGTGTTTTCCAGGCGGGCGTTTTTTACCAGTTCAAAGCCTTAAAGCATAAATAATTGAATTCGTATCCTGTAAATTTAAAAGGGTTGAATAATATCAACCCTTTTTTATTTGGGCAATACGGGGTAAATTCGTTGCATAATATAAAAGATTGAAAATTATTCTGGATAAACGACAATTGCACTTAACTATTTTGAGACTTGCCCACCAGCTTCTCGAAAATCATCTGCATTTGGATGAAGTGGTATTTATCGGACTGCAGCCCAGGGGAGTCCGAATCAGTAAATTGATGGTGGAGAATATACGCAGCTTATGCCCGGGTGAAAAAGTGCAATATGGAGTTTTAGATATCACCTTTTACAGAGATGATGTAAGACGGGAATTGCATCATGCCAATAACACGGATATCCCGTTTTCAATTGAAGGCAAAATTGTGGTATTGATTGATGATGTATTATATACCGGCCGGACTATCAGGGCCGCATTGGACGCTATCCAGGATTTTGGCCGTCCCCAAAAAGTAGAACTATGCGTGTTGGTTGACAGAAGATTTAACCGGGAGCTGCCTATTCAGCCGGATTATTGCGGAAAAGCCATTGATACGGCATTTTCTCAAAAAGTAAAGGTAGAATGGGATAAAGAGGAGGTAATTTTATATTGATTACTTGTTTTATTCGTGAAAATTTGTGGTATAAAATTCAAACAAATCTATTAGCTTTGACCTTTAATGCAACTATCTACCAAACATTTATTGGGCATTAAAGATCTATCTCCCGAAGACATTTCACTAATCTTAGACACGGCCGCGCAATTTAAAGAAGTTTTACAGCGGCCTGTTAAAAAAGTACCCTCTCTAAGGGACATAACTATCGTCAATTTGTTTTATGAAAACAGCACCCGTACCAGGATTTCGTTTGAACTGGCTGAAAAGCGTTTAAGTGCCGACTCAATTAATTTCTCAGCTTCAGCCTCTTCCGTATCAAAGGGAGAAACACTATTGGATACGGTAAATAATATCCTGAGTATGAAGGTAGATATGGTAGTGATGAGACATAGCGCGAGCGGGGCTCCTCATTTTCTGGCAAAGCATATTCCTGCCGCGATCATCAATGCGGGAGATGGAATCAATGAACATCCGACGCAGGCATTATTGGATGCCTTTTCAATTAAAGAAAAACTGGGCAGCCTGGAAGGCAAAAAAGTCGTGCTTATCGGTGATATCATGCATTCAAGGGTAGCACTAAGTAATATTTATTTATTGAAAAAGATGGGAGCGGAAGTGATGGTTGCAGGGCCGCCGACATTAATTCCAAAATATATTAAAGAGGCATTACTGGTAAAGGTGGAGTACAATTTAAGGAAGGCCCTTGAATGGTGCGACGTGGCAAATGTGTTGCGTATTCAACTGGAACGGCAGAACCAGGTACTTTTTTCTTCCCTTAGGGAATACAACCTTGCTTATGGTGTCAGTAAAAGATTATTAGACAGTTTGAATAAAGAAATCGTTATTATGCATCCCGGTCCAATGAACAGGGGAGTGGAAATTGATAGCGATGTTGCAGACAGCCATCAATCTATTATATTGCAACAGGTGGAGAACGGAGTGGCTGTAAGGATGGCGGTACTCTACCTGTTAGCAGGAAAAAAGGCTAATTAAACCTTAAGATTGAATTGCAGGAAATAAGAACAAGAAGCTCACTTTATTTTTTGCATTCCTGTAAATGAATTTCCCGGTACATCGCATTTGGTCTGTGGCCCGAATCGGATTGATTGTGTATAAAATTTCTGTTACTTATGCAACGCACCTGTTTATTTCCCGGCACATTTGACCCTGTAACCCTGGGACATATTGATATTATTAACAGGGCAATCCCTTTATTTGACAAATTGGTAATCGGCATCGGGCGCAATTCAAATAAAGAGCCGATGTTTAGTGAAGAACAAAGGTTGAAGTGGTTACTGGAAATTTATAAAGATGAACCAAAGGTATCAACTGTTGCATATGACGGACTAACGGTAAACTGCTGTAAAACTGTAGGCGCTAATTTTATTTTGCGCGGGATCCGATATGTAAATGATTTTGAGTACGAAAAAGCAATTGCGGATATGAACCGTAGTATTGATGGCCATATTGAAACAGTATTTTTAACCTGTTTACCTCAATTTACCTCTATTGCGTCTACCTTAGTGCGTGATGTATTAAAAAACGGGGGCAATGTATCCCAATTTTTGCCAAAAGTAGTGAATGAATCTATATTAAATAATAATAAATAAAAACGAACGCAAAATGTCAATCTGGTTCAAAAAATCTATTAAGCTGACCGACCTTGCACCATTTGTTCCCGGTACGATGGCTGAACACCTCGGTATGGAATGGACAGAAATAGGGGATAACTATATAAAGATTAAAATGCCTGTTG
>JBDTWP010000542.1:0-3412 GCA_040006615.1 Ferruginibacter sp. | reverse complement strand
TTTTATTCGAGGCCGCTTTCATATACTAATTGCGAACGTTTCACCTAATTCTATACACGAATTATTACTCTGGTTGCTGGGTTAAATTTAAATTGGCGTACTATTTTGATTTTATAATTCGTGCTTAAAATTCGTGTTACCGTCACTAAATTATTTAATACTTAACATTACTCTGATCCTGCGTTAAATTTGAATTGGTGTCCTATTTTGATTTTATAATTCGTGTAATTCGTGCATGAAATTCGTGTTATAACTACTATTTGACTCCGTCATTTTTCCGCATGAATTCAAGCAGGTTTCTTGCGTCTTCATCTGCCAGGTTTTGGTTGGGCATGCGTACAAGGCATATTTCAAGTTGTGCCTGCACTTTAGGATCTTTATTAATCATTGCATCCGTATTGGTGATAAAATTCATTATCCATTCAGGCGCATGGCGTGAGGTAACACCAGTCCATCCCGGTCCCACTAACTTCTCGTCAGTAAGTTTATGGCATGCGCCGCATTTCACGTCGTACACCTTTTTTCCGCCCTCCGCTTTAACCGCATCCAAAGAAGCCCCCAAATCAACCTTTGTAAACTTACCCTCTCCCCGGTGGGGATCATAGGTTGGATTATCATCACTTTTTTTATCATCCGATGGCGTGGTACTATTGTCAGTACCATCCATGTGTTTATCAGAACTTTTGTTTTCGCCGCAGGAGGCTATAAGAAAAACGGCCATACTAAGAAAAATCAGTTTTTTCATAATTTAATTTTTGATAAATAAATTTGGGTAATGCAATATTAGCAGCGGATAGGATGGTTTTTTATGCGTCTGGTCATATTTGAAGGAAAGATTAAATTTTTTATCTGGAAAAAGAACTGACCTTTGCTTTTTATCGGCACACTAAATTGGATTATTGTCAATTTAGACACCATGGGAGTCAGGTACCTCTGGATTTAAGTACTTCCGGTTAATAATATGAGTACAATCATATATTTAATTAACCCCCGTCATTTTCAAAAACCCCGGCGATTTTTAGTTTTGGTAATTCATTTCATCTTAATAATTATTTAATAATGATTGATATTAACTTGTTGCTGGCATGGGGAGCAGCTTATAAAAAATTAAATGCCGGCGAAACTATTTTTAGAGAAGGGCAATCATGTTTTTTTTATTACCAGCTGGAAAGCGGCAAAGTGAGATGGGTTAATATAGATAATGACGGCAAAGAATGCATACATTCAATTGTAGAGCCCGGCGAATCCTTTGGTGAACTGCCACTGTTTGATGATGGAACCTATGCCGCTACTGCTATTGCAGATGAAGACAGTATCGTAATAAGGCTTCACAAACCCACCTTTCTTGAACTGATCAAGGAAAACAGCGACATTAATTTTGCCTTTACAAAACTATTTTCGCGGAGACTAAGGTTTAAATTGTCCATTATAAAATCTTTCGCCTCTCATTGCCCGGAATACAGGATCGCTACCTTACTGAATGGACTTAAAGCTGAAAATAAAAACTTTTGCAATAACTGCAATCAGCTTAACCTTACAAGGCAGCAAATTGCAGATATGACAGGCCTGAGAGTAGAAACTGTTATCAGGACCATGCGTAATATGCACGATAAAGGCGAACTGGTAATTGCCAAAGGAAAAGTGTATTGCCGGGATATGATCGAAGTCATAATGGCTTAATTTTCTTTGCTATTATTTTGCGGAAAATTACATGAGTAACTTTCTTCGCAGGTGGCTTACCGTTTCATTCTTAAATTTGCTGCTGGTAGCGGGTCTCGGAGTTCTCCTGCGTTATAAAATTGCATTTTATCTGCCATTCATACAACAGAAAAATGTTTTACATAGCCATTCGCATTTTGCTTTTGCCGGCTGGATCACACAAACTTTAATGGTATTGCTTCTGCACTATCTCAGCTTAAAAAATGGTGAGCAGGTTTTAAAAAAATATCGCTGGCTGCTTTACGCAAATTGTATTACGGCCTACGGCATGCTGGTTAGTTTTATAGTACAGGGGTATGCTTTATTTTCTATAAGTTTTTCTACCCTGTCAATTTTTGTATCCTATTTTTTCGCAACCTGGTACTGGAAAGACCTTAACCGGATGAACGGGAAAAGAGTGAGCCATTTATGGTTTAAAGCAGCACTGGTTTTTAGTGTTATTTCCTCTATTGGCGCATTTGGGCTTGCTTACATGATGGCAAACAAGATAATGCATCAAAACTGGTACCTGGCAGCCATTTATTTCTTCCTGCATTTTCAATACAACGGATGGTTCTTTTTTGCAGGTATGGGCCTCCTGGTATCTAAGTTGGAAAATATGGGCAGGTTTGTTAAAAGCATGCGAATTGCCTTCCTGCTTTTTTGTTTCGCCTGTATTCCGGCATATTTTTTATCCGCGTTGTGGCTCCCATTTCCACGCATTATTTACCTGGTGATCCTGTTGGCAGTTATTGCGCAACTGGCGGGTTGGGCGATGATGATAAAAGTATTTTTCCGGAACAGGGTTTTAATATCCCGGCAGTTTTCGAAATTTGGGAAACTGCTATTACTTCTTTCCGCCATTGCGTTTTCAATAAAACTGTTGCTTCAATCCGGCTCTGTCCATCCTGCATTGAGCCAGTTGTCCTATGGTTTCAGGCCAATTGTTATAGGATACCTTCACCTTGTATTATTGGCGGTAACGAGTATTTTTCTAATTGGTTATATTGTTTCTTTTGAGTTAGTGGCCGTTTCCGGAAAATTAATTACAGGTGTATTTATTTTCGTTGCAGGTGTAATAATAAATGAGTTATTGCTGATGCTACAGGGCGTTACGGCATTATCATATAACAGTATACCTTTTATGAATATAATGCTGCTGATAGCAGCGGCGATCTTATTCACCGGAATATTTATCATGTTTATCAGTTGTTTGAAATCCGGTGCTAAAAGCTAGGGCCGTGGAAACAATAAATTGGCGTATTATTTTTCCGATTCAATACAATATTAATGTCACCCCTCTGGGGTTTGTCATTCCAATTAGTTGATTCTTTACTATATTAATGTCACCCCTTTGGGGTTTGTCATTCCTCGAACTAGCACGGGACTCCTGTCGGGTGCTAAATTGTTACTGATGCCTGCAAACTTAGACACCATTCAAAATTGTAATATGTCACAATCTGCTCGTGCACCAGGGAGGAGACTCGCCCCGGAAAAAATTATCAATTATCAATTATCAATTATCAATTAATTCGCTCTGGCACAGGAAGGCGCTGCCGCAATATCCACGCCTCATTCCTGCGCCTGGGGAGTCCCGATGGCATCGGCTTTTGTGGCCTTGGTTTCGCTTCCTAAGACGGCGAGTCCTGCTGCGGACAGTTTTTAGGTTGAAGAGTTCACGGGCAGAGACATCGCCTGGGAAATCGAAATTTAA
>JBDTWP010000541.1:0-3413 GCA_040006615.1 Ferruginibacter sp. | reverse complement strand
TAGAGTTCTGTATTCTTTCGGTGATCAAACAGGGAGAGGCCTACCCATCAGATATTATTGATAAGATGCGGACGGCTAACCTGAATATCCTGGAGGGAACATTATATCCACTTCTAACCAGGTTAAAAAATGCAGAGTTTCTCACCTATCGTTGGATAGAAAGCAACAGCGGTCCCCCACGTAAATATTTTTCATTAACCGAAAAAGGGGGCGCCTTTTATAAGGAATTGGAAGGCACCTGGAATGAATTGGCAAACGCTGTAAAAGCGCTTTCAGATGCAGAACAGGAGCATACGGCAGAACAGGAGCTATCTGCGGAACAGGATCAATCTTTTAATAACAACTTCAACAACCCTTAATAAAAAGAGGATAGACATGATTTTTGTTGTGGGAACAACCAACTAGCGAAACATTCTAACACATTTAGCCATGAAACAAGTAATAAATATAAACTTCCACGGACAAGTAGTGCCGATAGAAGTATCCGCTTTTGAATTACTTAAAGATTATACAGATAGCCTTACCCTGTATTTTGCCGATGAGGAAGGAAAGGAGGAGATTATCAATGATATTGAAAGCCGTATTGGAGAACTTTTCCAGGAAAGACTGAAGAAGGGTGCAACCTGTATTACCGATGATGATGTAAACGCTATCATTAAAAGTATGGGCAGGCCCGAAGAATTTGAAGATGCAGACGATAATTCATCTTTCAAACAATCTAACCAATCGCAGTCAAAAGGACCGGAACAATTCCAACCCAATGCAGGTACTGCAGGTGCACCCAAACGTTTGTTCAGAAATGAAAACGATAAGGTGATTGGCGGTGTTTGCGGGGGATTGGCTAACTATTTTGGTTTAGATACAATATTGGTAAGAATTATTTTTTTAGTATTGGCATTTGCCGGCGCCGGTATACTTGCCTACCTTATATTATGGATAGCGGTACCAAGCAGTGCATCTGCTGAAATCGGGGGTACCCGCAAAAAATTATTCAGGGATCCTGATGATAAATTAATCGCTGGTGTATGTAGTGGAATCGGTAACTATTTTGGTGTAAGCGCCTGGGTTCCCAGGATATTATTCCTGTTGCCGTTTTTATCTTTTGTATTTCGCTGGAGCAACTGGGGCTTTATGGATTTCCCGAATTTTATCAACCTTTCTTTCAGTCCCGGCTCATTAATAGTATATATCATTTTATGGCTGGTGATTCCCGAAGCTACCAATACCGCGGAAAAATTGGAGATGAAAGGTGAAAAGGTAGACCTGAATTCCATCAAAAATTCAGTGGTGGGCGAAATGAAAGGGGTACAGCAAAGGGCGGAGAAATTTGGGCAGGAAGCTAAAACATTTGCTGAAGAAAAAGGAAAAGCAATGGGTGCCGAAGTGAGGACTGCAGCAAAGCGCACGGGCAGGTCGCTGGGCGATATCATCGTTTTACTGGTAAAGATATTTGCCTACTTTATTATAGGTTGCGTAAGCTTCGGATTAGTGGTAGCATTGTTCGCCCTGGCTATATTTTCCATCGGTATTTTTCCTTTAAAAGATTTTGTGTTGAATGACGGCTGGCAGAACTTTTTTGCATGGGGCACTTTATTATTCTTTATTGCTGTACCGGTAATTGGAATCATCACCTTTATCATACGCCGCCTGGCTAAAATGAAAAGTAACCGTAAAGTATTAAGATTCACTTTTATTAGTCTTTGGATTGTTGGATGGTTTTGCTTTATATCTTTAATAGCCTCGGTAACAAGGGATTTTAGAAGCACCAATGATATTTCAGAGCAGGAAATTTACCTTTCAAATCCTGCCGTAAAAAAACTTGAGGTAACAACCAATTCTCCAACAAATAAATATTATCGCAACAGGTGGTTTAAGTTAGAGCCATTTGAAGATTTAATAGATGACACCGCATTTGTTAAGAATATAGAAATAAAAATTTTGAAATCATCTAATGATAGTTTCAGGGTGACTTTACTAAAAATGGTGAATGGTCCCACTACCCGTTCTGCAAACGCTTTGGCCAACCTTGTTAATTATGGCGGGGAACAAAAAGATTCATTACTTATTCTTGACAAAGGGATCTCAATTACCAGGCAGAATAAATTTCGTAACCAACGGGTAATTATTTCGGTGTACGTACCGGTAGGCAAACAAATTAGGATCGACAGAAGTATCGGCTGGGGACATAATGTACATTTTGGCGGAATGTGGAATGACGATGATTTTAACATTGACCGTGATGATGAAGAAAGAGGATGGGAATCCAACGTGGATTATGTGATGAAACCGGATGGCCTTTATTCTATCGATGGTGAGCCTGCTGACCATGATAAAAATCCCGGTCGGCAAAAATTGAAAATTGGTAAGGATGGAATTGAAATTAATGATAATGGTGATAGGATCTCAATTGATAAAAACGGCATAAAGGTGGATGATTCAAGGGATGGATACCGCTATGATAACAACCAGCCGGCAAATGCGTTGGATTCCATGAAACGTAAACTGGAAAAGGAACAAAAACGTATCGAAGACTCCCTGGAAAGAGTTAAAGAAAATATTGATAAGCAATTGGAGAAAATAAAAGATGACAAAAACGGGCCCGAAGCTTTGAGTAGCTACCCGCTGCAATCATACCTTTTATTGGTAAATATTGATTAAAATAGTTTCAATAGTTGAGTTGAAGTGAAACAAAAAGAAGTCCTGCCAGCAATGGCAGGGCTTTGGTTTTGCCCCCAAACCCTTCCGATAGGTCTGAAACAATTATTATTCTATCTACGGGTACCTATCGCATTTATTCAATGAGTTTTTTGCTTCACAACCTCCGCTGCGGCGGAGCGGGGTCTGTAAACCATTTTTTTTATTTTACATTTGCCATGATCAATCTTAATTCCATTAAACAATTAACAATTAATGAAAAATACTCCCTTTACCGCAAAACACATTTCTCTTGGAGCCAAAATGGCCTCATTTGCAGGATTTAATATGCCCATTAGTTACAGTGGCATCAATAATGAACATGCCACCGTACGAAACAATGCAGGCGTATTTGATGTAAGCCATATGGGAGAGTTTATTTTAAAAGGAGAAAATGCTTTGGACCTTATTCAAAGGGTTACTACCAATGATGCATCAAAATTAACCGCCGGCAGGGCACAATACAGTTGCATGCCAAACAACAACGGTGGGATAGTGGACGACCTGCTGGTGTATTGCCTGGAAGAGAATAAATCTTATATGCTGGTAGTTAATGCAGGCAATATTGAAAAAGACTGGGACTGGATCTGTAAATTCAATAAGATGGATGTGGAAATGCACAATATATCAGACAAGACCTGCCTGTTGGCCATCCAGGGTCCCAATGCTACAAAAATCCTGCAGTCGTTAACTGAAACAGATATTCTCAATTTAAAGTA
>JBDTWP010000540.1:0-3421 GCA_040006615.1 Ferruginibacter sp. | reverse complement strand
GGAAATTAAAACTACTCAATATCGAGTCGAGGAATTTTAAATGGGAAATGCAGGCAAACAGGTACCTGGGAGAATCTTTTTTCAAATTGAAACTTTTAGATGATTGCCGTATTGTATGGGAAAAAATAAAAGATAAAATTCCAGGAGACCTGGTGGCAAATGACAGGCTTTCCACTGTTTATCAACGACTGGCAGATATTGAGATGGATAAAAATAATAACCCCGTAAGTGCTGAAGAATTACTGGCAAAATCAGATAATGCCATTGATATTATTTTAAGGAATTATGCGGATCTTGATATTGGGAAACGTGCTGAAACCTTTGCTTTAAAGGCAAGAAATGCAAAAACAAGATGGATAAATGAATGGAAAAATATTGCCGAAGATAAAAAAGAAGAAGCGGCGCTTAAATCAGTAAACCTGGAAATAGCTTATGAAAATTATGAACGTGGCTATTATGAAAACCTTAATCATTATTATTCCGGTATTAATGCTATGGGGTTACTGACAATAATTATAACATTGGCTAAAAGATATACCACCTTATGGGCTGTATTGCATGATGACGATGATAATAAATGGGAAATTACAAAGTTGGAGGATAAACTTAAAAAACTTGTGATTTCTATGCAATTTTCTCTTGAGGCAGAAAAAAGGCGATTGAAGCAAACTCAAATCTCAGATAGATGGTTCGAAATTACGGATGCTGATTTTGCTTTTTTAACAGCATCAGATCCCACACGGGTTGGAATTAAATATTCCAGGGCATTAACCGGAGCTGAAAATTTTTATATTGAGGCAGCAGAAAAACAATTATTACTTTGTCAAAAATTGAATATACTTTCTGAAAATGTAATCGCTGCCCTCGGAGCGCTTCCTCCCAAGTTCGACCCATGGAGTAAAGTACATTATTTATTATTTACAGGACACATGCTTGATAAGCCCGGAAGGCAAACTGCCCGTTTCCCGGAATCAAAACTGGCTGCCGTAAAACAAAAGATTATAGAAAAAATAGCCGAAGTTTCGCAAGTTTTGGATGAAGGTACAGTGATATTAGGAATCGCCGGGGGTGCCTGTGGAGGAGATATTTTATTCCATGAAACATGTCGTGAATTAAAAATTAAAACACAATTGTTCCTCGCAATGCCACGGGAAGATTTTCTTAAAGCATCAGTAAGTTTTGCAGGTCCTGACTGGATCACACGTTTTGATAAAATCTATACAAACGCCGATATACCACATTTCGAATTATCCAGTAAAACAGAATTACCAAAATGGTTGCAAAAGAAAGGTAATTATTCTATCTGGGAAAGGAACAACTTATGGGAATTGAACAGTGCCCTGGTAAATGGCGGAATGAATATGACGTTGATTGCTTTGTGGGATGGCAAAGGAGGTGACGGTCCTGGTGGCACTGAAGATATGGTGAAGCAGGCAAATGATCGAGGGGCGAAGGTGATTAAGATAGAGATGGATAAAGTATAGTAATTACCGGGGAAAATTTTTAGTAACGCTGTTAAAAGGTTAACCCAATTATACAGCTAGTTATTTATTGTAAAGTTATAAAGGAAAATATGTCAAACTATTTCTACCTTCAACATACCACGCAACGATTGAACTGACAGTTTAATGTAGTTGATATTTTTGAGGAAAATTATAAAATAGATGGGCTGGAAGATTGGCGAAGATTAATCGGCTTTCTGTTAGAAGTTTTACTTCAGGAACCCAATCAAAATAGTATCTGAAACCAGCGAATAAAAACAATAGTATTGTTAGGCACAGTTAAGTTTTATTATTTTGAAATCTCAATTCTATCGGAGCAAGAATTTCATCTTTTAGACATTCGAGTAAATGAGAATTGCTCTTATAGTAAAATATTGGCATTACCCAAGGATACCTTTGAAAATGTTCAAACATTGCATACTCCATATAATCAATCGCTAGAATTGGTTGAACAATTACGGATGGTAGATGAGGCACGATAACCTGTAGTTCTTGAGGAATGCTTTTAGCATCAGTAATATCTGCTATTATAAATTTTGATAAATGAGCTAATGTAGAAATTGTTTCAGTTAAATCCCGGTTGTAAGAGCCTTCAAAATCAAACATAACCGGAATATAGTTGTACTCTCTTAGTTTATTTCGAATTGAATTTAAAACTTTTTTTCTTTCATCATTTGAAAATCTCCCAAGGATAAGAACAACCTTTGTGGTAACTAGATTTAAAACTGTTCTTAGGTTTGAATTATTTAAGACTAAATAAATAAACTGTGCAATCTCCAGACCATCAACGGTGAGAATAGGCGTATTGGTTCTCGTAAAAATTCCAGGTGTATTTTGTTTATATATTTCATTTATTGTCAAGTCCCTTGTCAAAGTTTTATTATCTTGTAGTATATCCCAAGCTGATATTCCATATATTCTACAGTTTATTAGCTTTGCTCCATTTAAATTTGATTGTATTAGTGAGGCTCCCTCTAATCCTACACCATCCATATCTACATTACTCAAATCTGCATTTCTAAGATTAGAACCTAAAAATCCGACGCTTCTGAATTTGCCATTTTTTAACACAGATCCTTCAAGATTAGAACTATTGAAACTTGTTCTGAAGCAATCTGTATGCGATAGGTCAGCATTTCTTAAATCAGCGTTATTGAAGGAAGGCGCAGTGTCACCCGGCCAATCTTTATCTGGGCCATGAATAGTCGTTCGACTTAAATTTGCGCACCTTAAATTTATCCCATTTAAGTCTGGGCAACTCGGAATTGGGAAAGTCATATCAAATCCTGAAAGGTCTGGAATAACTTTTGGGTTGGCATCTCTCCAATCATTCCAATAATTTGCTCCTTTCTTTAGAATGTCGATATGTTCTAAGTTCGCCATAATTGTGCCTAACGCAAATATATGCGTATTACCCTAAATGCTCTATTTCTTAAAAATCAAATTATCGATTGTGTCAATTTTGAAATGTCTGTGGCAATAAGCTACCCTGCTAAAGTTTCTTATAAACGAAATGTTATTTAGAAGGGCAAGGTAATAGCGCCTGCAGCTAAATGAAACTTAACCGTGCTACGCACTTGTTGGCACCGGAGGCGAACTAATCGCCTCCAAAAGAATGGAGGAGGCACAAGGGAATTGTCTTCGAGTTCCATCGTGTGGACAGGAAGAGGACCCGGGCAGAATTTGGCATAAGGCGTCAGGCTTTTGAGCGCAGGTATTGAACAAACGATGCGTCGGAACGCAGCCCGTGGCCACGGGCAGCACAACAACAGAAGGCACAGGGTGGAATAGAGCGGAACGGTGGCCGAAATGAGCGCAGTTACAGGAGTAGAAATCACTTCATATTAGAAATAACAAATAGTCACAGGGCGATGTCATTGCCGGCGGTGAATCTAATTTCGGAGTTATCTGAAAGCCAT
>JBDTWP010000539.1:0-3439 GCA_040006615.1 Ferruginibacter sp. | reverse complement strand
GCAAAAACCTTTCCACTACTTTTTTAAAACTGTAATATGGTGCATCGAGGATCAGGTACCGGGGCTTGTTTTCGCTTGCAAGATGCGCTGCAAATCCACTGCCGAGGCTCCTCCCGTATACGATCATATGACTTTCGGAATAGGTTTCAGTAAGGGTTTTGTATACAAACTGCATATCATCAAGCATATCTTTCTCACTACGCTTTCCGGTGCTTTTTCCAAACCCA
Organism: Ferruginibacter sp.; assembly: GCA_040006615.1. Lineage (GTDB taxonomy): Bacteria > Bacteroidota > Bacteroidia > Chitinophagales > Chitinophagaceae > Ferruginibacter. The sequence continues at coordinate 3,212 of JBDTWP010000539.1, read as the reverse complement.
CGGTAGTCTACCAATACCACATCATAGTTGTACCGGAAAAAATCAGTGGCGTATTTTGCCCAGCCTTTTATACTCCTGCTATTGCCATGAAAATATAATACCAGTCCAAAAGGCTTTTCTACATAAAAGTGAAGCCCATTAATACTTACTCCTGGTTCTACATTAAAAAACAGTTCCCGGAATGGTGCATCATATTTGTATTCAAAATCCTGTTTTAGCTTTTCGGGCTTGAAAATAAGGCGCTCCTGTACCAAATACGCCACCACCAATAACAAAATATAACCAACGATGATATAGATGAGTGTGGTGGACATTCTATTAGTTTCCTGTTTTCAGTTTTCGGTTTTCGGTGGATGGTTATTTTAAAAATGAGAAGTATAAATTACGGTAAATAAATGAATGACTAAACAGTAAACTTTTTTTCCCATGACTCCGTTCTGTAGCTACCTTAATGAGGGTTTGGCATGGATATTTATCAGGCATTTAGTGAACGGCGATCTGGTTTCTGATCCATATACTGAGGTACATTACCAACGCTTTATCTTTTTCTACCCATTCAATAAATTAGATGATCCCCGGGAAAGGAATAAGGATAATACAGAAATTGAATTCGCCAGTCCATAGGTTTTTCTTGTATCAGTAAGTTGGAAATTGGCATCAGTATTCGGGAATTGGTATATTGATATGGATGGGATGTTTTTCATGATGGCGCAATCCCTGTTTTATTCATTTAAAAGATGGTTCAGGATGTTGACGCCAATTACTGATGGATTATTCAACATCCTCATCTGTATATAGTCTGGTCAATCTGATTTTACTTACGGGAGCCACGATCAATGGGTATTTTTCAACTGATACATTGCTTTGCTGTAGCCCGAATCCCTTTTCTTCACTCAAAGAAATTTCCTTTATCCAGAAATATAATTGCATAATAATACGTTCCATAAATGGAAGTTCATTATCCTGCGCCAGGAATTTTTCCATTACTATAAACTGGAAATCACCTACAACATTATAACGCTGCTGGCTTTCATAACGGCTGGTTACATTTACTTCCTTATTCGCCACCAGGTCTTCAACTACTTTTTTAAACATCAGGTTCACCCGGGGAGCTACCCTAAATCCTAACCTGAATTCAACCCTGATTATATCGTTTGGAATAATATGCTCGACAATATATTCGCTTGTATAGGGATCATCTAAAGTATCAACGTGAACAAACCAGAATATATCCGCGCGTTTTGGTTTACCGCTGAGTATTGAGTAAATGATCTTATGCTCGATCTCCTTCGGGTTATTGGCACTTGTCATATAAACCAGGTGGGTAGCAAATTTGGGAACGGAAAAATCGTTGCTTAATTCTTCCAGTTTGGGAATGTATTCTTCCATCCTTACAAACTCGACATAACGATTTTTAATTTTACGGCTGCGAAACCACACATACATCACTATAAATAATCCTCCCCCTGCCATTAAAGCGATATAACCGCCATGTGGAAACTTATCTAAATTAGCAAATAGAAAAACACATTCAAGCGTTAGGTAAACAGCCAGGTATAAATAAATTAATATAGGATTGGTACGCCTGGATACTAAAAAATTAGCAAATAAGATTGAGGTGGATAACATACACAAAGTAATTGCCAGGCCATATGCGGCTTCCATTGCACTTGACGATTTAAAGTAAAGCACCATGCTGCAACAACCTATCATCAGCAACATATTGATGCCAGGAATAAATAACTGTCCCTTTGCTTCCGTAGGATAATTAATTTTCATGCGTGGCCAGAGGTTGAGCCGAATTGCTTCAGAAATAAGGGTAAATGAACCACTAATCAATGCCTGGCTGGCAATGATTGCAGCAAAGGTGGCAATAATCAATCCGATCAATCTAAACTCATCATTCATTACACCGAAAAAAGCATTAAATCCGGTTTTGATCATTGCATCGGTTATCACTTTTCCATTGTAATTGGCTAATAACCATGCCCCCTGTCCAAGGTAGTTTAGTACCAGGCAGGATTTTACGAAAATCCAGGAGTACCGGATATTAGCTCGCCCGCAATGGCCAAGATCGCTGTATAAAGCTTCGGCACCCGTGGTACATAGAAAAACCGCTCCTAATATCCAGAATCCATTTGGATAAACGGTAAGCAGCTTAAAAGCGTAATAAGGATTAAATGCTTTAAAAATCCCGAGGTCGTCATGCAGGTGGATTACGCCAAGAACTGCCAGCATCCCAAACCATAACATCATAATAGGGCCAAACAATTTGCCAATAGAAGCAGTTCCGAATTTTTGTAAAAAAAACAGTAAGGCCAAAATTCCCAATACAATATAAATTACATCACTTTGTTTAATGTGCTTAAATGCATTGATTTGTTTTAATCCCTCAATGGCAGAAGAAACTGAAATCGCCGGGGTTATCATTCCATCCGCAAGTAATGCCGCACCGCCAAGCATGGCAGGAATAACCAGCCATTTCTTTTGACGCCTTACCAATGTATATAATGAAAATATTCCCCCTTCACCTTTATTATCTGCTTTTAGGGTAAGAACTACATATTTGAAAGTCGTTTGGAGGGTGAGTGTCCAGATAATACAGGAAAGTCCACCTACTATCAGTGTTTCCGAAATTTCCTTACTATTTATGATGGCATTAAAAACATACAAGGGAGAAGTACCGATATCACCGTAAATAATTCCTAAAGCAACGAGTAAACCAGCGGCTGTTACTTTATTAACCTTAATTGACACTACATTTATATTTTGGGTAAGAAAACACTCTCAACTACAGTAGCTACATGCAGTCTACATTGAAAATACAAATACAAATGTAAACTGAAAAGATATATAAATCGGGAAATAGAATGAAAAATTGAGCCGGCCCAATTCATAAAATGGTAAAAATCACCATCTTCCAGTTAAAAAAATGGTTGTTGAAACATTAAAACTTATCCTGCTATAATAATATTCCCGGAATTTGATACGCGGAAATATGACTAAGTCTTAATGATGTCGTCTTTGAACCAGCCATCAATTTCAGGTCACAGCGTTAAGAATCATGTAAAATCGCACCTGTATAAAGAATTGTGCTCACCCGACAAACGGAAAGCGGGGTAGCATTCAGTTATATGCCTGCCACACCATACATAACGAAATTAAAGCATATGAAATTTGTAGGCTGCCGGTATGAACCCTTAAAAACACGA
>JBDTWP010000538.1:0-3454 GCA_040006615.1 Ferruginibacter sp. | reverse complement strand
CCATTTAAGGATGAAAGGATACGAAGGAGCCCCTATCAGAGACCTGGTAAATGAAATCGTAAAATAAGAACTAACCATCTTTACTTATTATCAGAAATCTGGTTATCCGTTATGTAGCTTTTCCCTTTCAATATCCTCCGCAATGGCGCGCAGCTTTGTTTCACAATATTTCATTAGTTCCTTTGCTTCCCTCACTTTATCCGCCAGTGCATCTAACTGGATATTTTCGTCTTCGATCTGTTCTACCAGTTTTTCCAGTTCGGAAAATGCCTTATCAAAAGTCAATACTGTTTTCATTGATCTCTTTTTTATTTATAATACTATGTAATATTTCATTCTTTAAAATCGTCTGAACATGGTCGTTTACCCGGAGCTTTGACGGGTCAGTTAAAATCTTATCGTTGTGCATTACAATTGCAAATCCTTTGTTCAGGATTGTTTTCGGACTACTGCTTTTTATGATACGACTATTGTATGCCAATTTGCTTTGAGCCATCTCAACCAGGCTTTTTATACGGGAGAAAAAGCGTTCCTTCAGTTGCAGCATATCCTGTTCAAAACTCATGTTGTTATCAATAATAAATGTGGCGACTTCAGTTGGTGTCTTATGTTGCCTCGCCATTAAATCCACAATGCTGGTATTTCTGTCGTGACCAATACCCGTTAATATTGGCAGTGGAAAGGAAGCGACATAATTAGAGAGTTCGAAATTATTAAAAGATTTAAAATCAGTATCAGAACCGCCGCCTCTTGCAATTACCACCAAATCAAACCCGTCTTTTGCTATCAAGATATTTTCTAACTGTTGCATAATTGAGCCCGCCGCCGCTTCTCCCTGTACCTGCGTTAAAAATTCCTTTACCAAAAAAGCATATCCATATTTATTTTTTTCAATAACTTCCTTAAAATCCCTTTGGCCATCCGAATTGGGTGCCGTGATCAGTGCAATTCTTTGAAAGACCGTTGGCAGCTCAAGCCGGTTATTGATCGTAGAAAAATTCCCATTGCTTAATAGTTGGATACCGGTGTTTTCTCTCACTAATCGCTCCAGTGTTTCCTTTCGTTCAATTTCCATTTTACCTATCGCATAAGCAAAATCAATGGCCAAAACCTCAAGGTCCAATCCAAAGCGCTTATGAAACCGAACTCTCACATTACAGGTAATTTCTAGTCCGCTGGCAAATGTTTGCTGTGTCTCCTTTTCAAAATTTTCCACATGATAATACGAATTTGACCAAAATACGCCCTTCATTTCCGTCGTAATGATATTTCCGTCCTTTTCTATAAATTTTAGAAAGCACCAACGCTTATCCTTGTATTTTTTTACATCGGTTATTTCTGCCTTTATCCAAAATGTTTTACCTGCAAACCTGTTATAGATGGTTGCATCGATTTCATTGATCAGTTCTGAAAGTTTTTGAGTTACCGGCATAGTACCATAAAAATAAGCTCAAATTTTAGGAGTTATGAAAATTTACTTCAATCAGGCAGGAAACTTTTCATTTTTAATGTGTAATTTCAATTCCGGAAAAACTCGCCTTTACCTACACCTGCCCAGGTATTTATACTATTGTTTCAGTTTTAATTTTATAATAAATTAACAATGAGAGTTTTTATAATCATCACAATTTTCTTTTTTGCATTTTTTGTAAACAGCAGTTCAGCACAACCTGTTTTATCTTTAACACCCGTAATATCAGCAGGATTGAGTTCGCCAATAGAGCTGGTTCATGCCGGCGATGGCAGCAACAGGATCTTTATTGTACAGCAGGGAGGTTCTATTCTTGTTTATGATAGAGCATATTCTTTTTTGGATACTTTTCTGACTGTAAGAACAGCTATTAGTTATGGGGGCGAACGAGGGTTGTTAAGCCTGGCCTTTCATCCCGGATATTCAAACAACGGTTTATTTTACATTTACTACACCAATGGCGATGGTGATCTTGAATTAGCGAGGTACCGTGTAAGTGCTAACATGAATGTGGCAGACACTACTACTAAAGTTATCGTGAAAACCATTGATCACCCAGTAAATAGCAATCATAACGGGGGAGAACTTCATTTTGGAATTGATGGCTACCTGTATTTTTCCACAGGTGATGGTGGAGGTGGAGGTGATGTGCCTAATAACGCACAAAATACCAGCGTTTTATTGGGTAAAATGCTGCGCATTGATGTAACTACTACCGACGATCCCCCTTATTTTACGGTTCCGCCCGCAAACCCTTTTCTCAACGAGGTATATGCATTTGGCCTTAGAAATCCCTTCAGGTGGAATTTTGACAAGCAAACAAATGACATGTGGATTGGTGATGTGGGCCAGGATTCATGGGAAGAAATTAATTACCGGCCTGCAGACTCCTCACTGGGTGTAAATTACGGCTGGCGTTGCTTTGAAGGCAATACACCTTTCAATACCACTGTTGGTTGTAACGGCCCCGTTACCGACTACAATTTCCCCGTTTACACTTACCCCACACAGAATCCTTCCGCAGCAATTACAGGTGGCATGGTTTACAGGGGCTCCTCCTATATTTCTTTAAAAGGATATTATGTGGCCGCAGATTTCTATTCAGGTATCTTTTATAAAATTAAATATGATCCAATAAACCTTGTTTGGGTAACTACGCCTCAAACCCTAACACCAGCTGGAATGAGTGATTTTGGAGAAACGGAAGACGGTGAATTGTATGTTGTGTCGCAATTCGCCAACACTGTTTACAGGGTCGGCTCAGATGGCCCGGTTGTATACACTTTCACTGGCAGTGGTAACTGGAACGATGCAACTAACTGGATCAATAATACCCTCCCCCCTGCAGTCTTGCCGGCATCTTCTGAAATCATTATTGATCCGGTTTCGGACGGGGAATGCGTTTTAAATATTCCCCAGACGATTTCAGCAGGTGGTATGATAACTGTCAGTCCCAATAAGAAATTTAGAATCACCGGTGATCTTATCATCCAATAGAAATTATTTTTTTTCTTATTGAATGAAGTTAGTCTTCAACGAACCGTAATACCCGAATTTAAGAATTAGTTCGCGTTTCTTTACTGCTCCGGGGAGGAAATATTGAGCCACTTAATAACCACCTGTGTAAAATTACTTTCTTCAATCCTGACTGTATTTATCTTTATTGCTACAAGCCATTCTCCTGAAGCATCTCGAATTCTTTCATATCGAACATTTTGAGCGGGATTACCATCGGGTAAAACCATGGGCCGCCCTTGCCGGATTTATTGATTTCTTTTGGGAAACAAAATTTGATGCCGTGCTGGAACAATACCCTCAGGGTTTTTCAGACACGTTATACCCCAATATTGGCTATACCTATCTTTTCAATCTGGGTACACCTTTTATAATGCAGGTAGATAGTAAAAAGTTTGAAATGAAAACAGATGGTTTTTTACCCCGGCATACAGCTATTGAGTGTTTTCACCGTGCCGGCAATTGCAT
>JBDTWP010000537.1:0-3456 GCA_040006615.1 Ferruginibacter sp. | reverse complement strand
GAAATCAAACTCAATAATAATTTTGAAGAAATTGTAAGCAGGAGCAAAAGTTTTCACCGGGTATTGAAGCAGATCGAGCAGGTTGCCTCTACAGATGCCACTGTACTGATAACCGGAGAAAGCGGAACAGGGAAGGAATTGATTGCCCGTGCAGTTCATAACATAAGTAACCGCAGTAAACGGCCATTGGTAAAGGTTAATTGTGCTACATTGCCAGCCAACCTGATTGAGAGTGAATTGTTCGGTCATGAAAAAGGTGCTTTCACGGGTGCAATGGAAAGAAAGATCGGTCGTTTTGAATTAGCCGACGGAGGAACCATATTTTTAGATGAACTAGGTGAATTACCTGTAGAATTGCAGGCCAAATTATTACGGGTCTTACAGGAAGGAGAGTTTGAAAGATTGGGCAATCCCAAAACTATGAAAGTAAATGTGAGGGTGATTGCCGCTACCAACCGAAATCTTGAACAGGCCATCGAGAAAAAAGAATTCAGGGAAGACCTGTATTATCGTTTAAATGTGTTCCCAATTACCAGTCCGCCCCTGCGTGACCGGAAAGAAGATATCCCCTTGCTGGTAAAACATTTTTGCCAAAAGCACGAGCCAAGGGTGGGCAAAAAAATAGTTAATGTTTCTCCCAAAGTAATAGATGTTTTAATGGAATACAATTGGCCCGGCAATATACGGGAGTTGGAAAACCTGATCGAACGGGCGATGATCATCTGCCAGGGTACTATCCTGGAGTATGGCGACTGGCTTCCCATTTCCAAATCCGTTTCGGAAAATGGTAATAGGAAAACGAATTTATCAAAATTGGACGATGTAGAAAAAGACCATATTTTGGATGTATTAAAGAAAACCAACTGGAAAGTAAGCGGGGAAAAAGGAGCTGCAAAAATATTGGGATTAAATCCTACTACATTAGAAGCACGAATGAAGAAACTGGGTATTAAAAGAGATGGATGATCTTTCCCGGGTTCCTGGTCTGACTACCTCCGTCTGACCAGGTTCCGGTGGAAAGTATTATATGGAGAGCAAGCCTCTCTGGAAATATCCGGCCCGGAATTACCTGTTGAAAGGCCGTTACATATACGAAAATGAAAATTAAAAATTACCTGGCAAAAACAATTTTTTGGCTCGCTATAAAACTCCTCGCGGATAGATTATCTTCAACAATATAAAATTGCCTTTTCACCAACATCTTCTGCCTGGAAATGAACATAGGTTTACAGGAAATGAGATTATTAAGTTGACCTCCCGGCAAATAAATCTTCCTCAAATTCCCAAAAATTACTCCCAATATATTGTGAGTTTCCCAATTGGTTGGGAGTCTTTTAATTTCAGTTATTTCAATAAGCTGTTTCCAGGAAATTTTTAAATCCTTTACTGTAAAGGGTTTCAGCGGAAATATAATCTCATAAAAAAAAGCTGGCACGCCGGTTGGCTATGATAGGGAGACAATAAAAGATAAAAAGCTAAGTGATGAATCCTCAAAATAAGTTTAATTCCGAATCAATTGAAAGTGAGACGTTGTCATTGGTGCAGTTTAAAACAGAATGGAATGGAGCCTGTCAGCTTCTCTCGCTGATCTATAATGACCTGGCAAAATCGTACAAGGGAATGGCAAATTTCTTTACGGTGGATTTTGAAATGGAACAGGCCCTGAATAGTGAGTATGGAGTAAGGGAAGTACCCACCATTCTTTTTTTTAAAAGCGGCAAACTAATTGATCACGCCGTAGGTTTAATTCCCAAACATGTATTGATTTCAAAAATTGAAAATGCGTTATCGTATGCTGTGAACTCATAAACAATAAAATTATTTATCTACTAAAACTTACAATTATGTGCGACGAAATAAAATTTGTGTACCTGAAAAGTCACCCCTTATTTGCTAACCTGCCGGAGCATGCTGTTAAAGATGCCACTTCTCTGATGAAGCTGAGAACTGTTTATCGCGGGGAATCCTTTGACTATGGAGAAGGAATGTATAGTAAAATTTTCTTATTGATAAAAGGTAAGATCAAGATCACCCTATGTGATGAATCTGATAATGAATTGATCAAGGATATCTTAACAGCGCCGGATGTTTTTGGTGATCTTAGCCTGGAGGGTTACCCGGAAAATGATGAGTTCGCTGAAGCTTTAACGGCTAATACGGTTGTTTGCTTTTTTAACTCATCTGACTTTAAAAAGATACTGCATGCAAATGTGCAGCTAGCATTAAATTATGCAAATACGGTGAATCATAAACTTAAAAAACTGGAATCCCGTCATTCTGACCTCGTATTTCATGATGCCAGGGTAAGGCTGATACGATTTTTAAAGAATTGGGCAAGAACAGATGGCAATCGTATCGGTGACAAAATTATCCTGAACAACTATTTAACACATAGCGATATCGCGGGAGTAATTGCTACCTCAAGACAAAGTGTAAACGTTATGTTTAATGAATTAAGAGAATCGGGTATGTTATTTTATAACCGTCAGCGTATTGAATTAAATGATCTGTTTGTGTGGAATTAGTAATTAACTAAACCAGGGTCCTGATTTTCCCTTTATTGTCAAAGGCCTGACTAAATGTTTTTTAAAAGCCTGTTAATTTTGCAATCGGGTTTATAAGTTTTTTCACTAGCAGTTTGGTTTTGGTTTAAAAACGGCAGGGGATTAGTTGCTGCCGTTTTTTGGTCACTTTAATAATAAATGATAAACCTGAACTGGCTAATCAAGGTGAACAGGGGGCAATCAATAAAATTAATGGGCTTATTAAGCCAACATAATGTATTAACCAAAGAACTATCAACCAACAACCAATAAAGTCTGCCAAAAATGTCATCCTTGTGTTTATTGTTTAAGGTTCACCAACCGTACCGGTTGAAACGGTATACTAACCAGGAAATAGCTGTCTGCCATTGCTACGAAGATGCCGCTGCAGACGAGCATACTATCAATATTCTTTCTGATGAATGTTATCTGCCTGCCAATGAAATAATATTGTCCCTGATTGCAAAACATAAGGGGCGGTTTAAAGTGAGCTATTCAATCAGCGGAACTACTTTGGAGCTTTTTCAGAAATACCGGCCCGATGCAATTAATTCGTTTCAGCAGTTGGTTGCAACCGGTTGCGTGGAGGTCCTGGCCGAAACCTATTATCATTCGCTAAGTTTTTTGCATTCAAAAAATGAATTTCAGCGACAGGTAAGAAAGCATCATAAACTGGTTGAAAAATTATTTGGAGTAAGTCCCTCGGTTTTCAGGAATACCGAGCTGATATATAATAACGAACTCGCCAAAATTATTGGAGAAATGGGATACAAAGGGATTTTATGCGATGGGAATGAAAGTATACTGCAGGGAAGGCAGGTGAACCAGGTTTATTCGGTTCCTGGAAATGAAACGGTTGGATTGCTGTTAAGAAATGCTTCTTTGTCAGATGATATTGCGTTCCGGTTTGATG
>JBDTWP010000536.1:0-3474 GCA_040006615.1 Ferruginibacter sp. | reverse complement strand
ATATTTATTACAAAGAGCAATAAAATCTTCAAAATCCTTTTGAAATTCAGGCATTTTGTTTTTCATGATCTTTTCTTTTAATCAATGCCCCTACTTTTGCTATTCCGGGTAAATTATTCTTTTTCCCGTCAAAATAATTTAGCTTTCTTAAGTCAAAACATTCTTTCAATAGATCTTCCGCACTCAATTTAGCATAGTACAAATCATCATTTTGCGCCGCTTCTTTATAAGAAACAAAATTCACTACAATTTCTATTTCTCTTTTTTTCTCACTTTTTATCATTTAACATGGCTTAGTAAAAAATAACTACGCATCCATCTCCCCTGCAATTATATTTAAACTACTCATCGTTATTACTGCATCGCTCAGCATTCCCCCCTGAACCAATTCGGGGAACGCCTGGTAATAAATAAAACAGGGTCTGCGGAAATGCAACCGGTATGGGGTCCTTCCACCATCACTGATCAGGTAAAACCCCAACTCACCATTGCCGCCCTCTACAGAACAATAAACTTCACCCGCAGGAATATCAGTTTCTCCCATAATGATCTTAAAATGATAAATCAATGCCTCCATTTTGGTGTAAACATCCTTTTTCTCCGGTAAATAGTAAGCAGGCGAATCGGCATGAAATACTTCCGCATCGGCGCCCTTAAACTCCTGCACTTTTTTGTAAGCCTGCCGGATCATACTAAGACTCTGCCACATTTCTTCCTCGCGCACCAGGAACCGGTCATAACAATCACCCGTTTTACCCACTGGGATGGTGAATTCCAAATCTTCATAAGAACTATAAGGCGTGTGTACCCGCACATCATAATCAACTCCGGCAGCTCTCAAATTAGGGCCGGTAAATCCATAATTCAATGCTCTTTCCGCCGAAATAGCGCCGCAGCCGATGGTACGATCCATAAAAATACGATTGCGGGAAAACAAGGATTCAAATTCCTTTAATTGCTTTGGGTAGGTAGCCAGAAATTGTTCGAGCTTTTCGAAGGCGGTATTGGTGAAATTCCTCTCAAAACCGCCAATTCGCCCTATATTGGTAGTGAGGCGGGAGCCACATACTTCATCATATATTTCGTAAATCAATTCCCTGAATTGCATCAGGTAAAGGAATCCGGAGTAAGCACCACTATCTACCCCAACTATTGAATTACAGATCAGGTGATCTGAAATTCGTGCCAGCTCCATAATAATGATCCTGAGATAATCTACCCGCTTTGGCAAACTGATACCCAGTAATTTTTCACAGGTGATGTGCCAGCCCATGTTATTGATTGGTGAAGAACAATAATTTAAACGATCGGTGATAGGTGTAATCTGGTATAAGGGCCTTCTTTCTGCAAGTTTTTCAAAAGCCCGGTGAATGTAGCCCACGGTAGAGGTAGCTTTCAATATACGTTCACCATCAAGTTCAAGAATATTCTGAAATACTCCATGTGTAGCGGGATGAGTAGGCCCGAGATTAAGCGTGGTAGTTTGTTTTTCTATACTTCCTTCCGGTAAGAGAATATGATCACTCATTATTTGCCTTTAAAATTTTCTAATCAGCTATTAAATCATTTTGAAAGTACTTTGTCACCCAACTGGATACACCCCGCTTACCTTCCAAACATCTCATCATCTTTGTCTGTCCTCGTCTGATCCTCCAATGGAAATTCTTTCCTCATTGGAAAATAATCCATCTCCTCTACATTTAAAATTCTAATTAAGTTTGGATGCCCTGTAAAATTAACGCCAAAAAAATCATAAGTTTCTCTTTCCATAAAATTTGCCGACTGGTATAAAGCCGTTGCGCTATAAACTTCCGGAGTGTTGATATCAGTATATACTTTAAATCGTATACGGATATTGTCAACCAAATTATGCAAATGGTAAACAACTGCCAACTCTTCCCCTTGTCTATCCGGGTAATGTACCGCCTGCAGATCCGTTAAAAACCGGAAACGTAGTTCCGGATCATCAAATAAGAATTGTAATACTTTCAGGTTTAGATTTTTGGGGCCTGTAAAAGTCAGCATGCCATAAGGTGACTGCCAGGCAGTTAGTTCGTTACCAAATTTTTCTGTAAGCTTCTGTTGTATTATTTCGTTATTTAAGGGCATCTTTCTTTACTTATTTCGATTCAAATATTTATACAGTTTCCCTCCTTTACCTTTTCCGGCATCCGGTAACCGGTATCCGGCATCAGGCCTTAATCATCCCGAAAAAACATCTATTCTATCCCATAACTTGTCATCAAGGCCTTGTATTTATCTCCATTTCTTCTTCTCAGGCTTTCCTGACCTACAAGTTCCTGAATTTTTAGGAACCCATCGAGAATGGCTTCGGGCCTGGGGGGGCAACCTGGTACATACACGTCAACCGGTATTACCTGGTCGATACCCTGTAATACGGAATAGGTATCAAATATTCCTCCGCTGCAGGCACAGGCGCCAACAGACAAAACCCATCTTGGTTCTGCCATTTGTAAATAAACCTGTCGCAGAACGGGGCCCATCTTTTTAGATATCGTACCCATTACCATCAACAAATCGCATTGCCGGGGAGAAAAACCCACCCTTTCTGAACCAAACCTGGCCAGGTCGTAATGGCTCGCCATCGTAGCCATGAATTCAATACCGCAACAAGATGTAGCGAATGGCAATGGCCAGATAGAATTTTTTCGTGCAAGCCCAACCACCTTTTCAAATGAAGTAGCCATAAAACCATCCCCCATCATACCTTCAGGGGCTTCCACCATTTTTAATTTCGTGTTAAATTGAACCGGACGCGACATTAGAACTAATTTGAAAATTTAAAAATTACGCAATTTGAAAATTAATACACTCAAAGTAATTGAACCACTATATTAATATAGTTGCCTGTTTCACATTTTCCAATTTGCGCATTATATTCGATATTTCTATCTGACTATTTATTTAGGTTATTGCCATTTTCAACTTAGCACATTCCTCATTTTCAAATTTTCTAATTAGCACATTAGCACATTAGCTAATTAGCACATTTCCTCATTTTCAAATTTTCAAATTTTCAAATTTTCAAATTAACCTATTCTTCCCATGTTAACGCTCCCTTCTTAATAATATAAATAAACCCCGTTATAAATAATCCCACAAACATTACAACCGCTATAAATCCCGGCCAGCCCAATTCCCTGAAATTTACTGCATAGGGATAGAAAAATATGACTTCCACATCAAATAAAACAAATAAAATCGCCACTAAAAAGTATTTAACTGCCATTGGCTGACGGGCATTGCCTTTAATTTCTATACCGCTTTCAAAATTTTGCAGTTTGTCAGATGTCTGTCTCTTGGGTCCAAATCTATGGGTGAGAAGCATCATCGTAGCAATAAAACCAATTGCAAAAAACAATTGAATGCCGATCGGCAAATAATTGGATGCGTTATTAATATTATTGGCTTGAAGGATAAAAAATTGCATACTGCAAAAATAGGGCAGGGTGA
>JBDTWP010000535.1:0-3488 GCA_040006615.1 Ferruginibacter sp. | reverse complement strand
ACATTCTTTTACAGGGAGGAATGACAGCCGATAAAATCAATGAAAAGTTTAATATGGAACGACGAATAGCCATTGAGGAGAGTACCCTCAAAGCGGCTGATATGTTTATTGTATGCACCCAGTATGTTATAGATACCCAGTATTCATTATACGACAATAAGACAGCAGGTAAATTCGAGGTGATCCCTCCTGGCGTAACAGCCGAGACTTATTATCCTTTTTACAGATTAGACATGCCATCCTTTAAAATGTCAGTGGAACAGGAACAGGCTTTATACCGCGTAAACCTGGATATAGAACGATTCCTGTTTAACCCTGCAAAGCCATTGATACTTTCTATCGGGCGTGCCGATAAAAGAAAAAATTTTGAAACGATCATTCAATCTTACGGGCAGGATAAGGAACTGCAGGCAATGGCCAATCTTGCTATTTTTGCAGGTGTAAGAAAAGATATCAGTAAGATGCCGGAAGACGAAAAAGACATATTGACCAATCTCTTATTACTGTTGGACAAATATGACTTGTATGGCAAGATGGCCATTCCCAAAAAAAATGATCCCAAGCTGGATGTGCCTGAGATCTACCGCCTTGCTGCGCGTAAAAAAGGGGTTTTTGTAAATGCCACACCGGGTGAAAATTTCGGGCTTTCGATCGTGGAGTCGGCGGCATGCGGATTACCTGTAATTGCCTCACCAACAGGCGGAACAAAAGAAATTCTGGAGCAGTGTAAAAACGGTTTGCTGGTGGATGTTGAAAACCCGAAGGCCATTGCCGAGGCAATAAAGAAAATAATTGCCGACCAGGTATTGTGGGAAAAATATTCGGGCAATGGGATTATTGCGGCTAATCAGTTGTATTCATGGACCTCCTTAACCAACAGGTACATAGAAGTAATTAATCGCATTTTAATGGAAAAAAATAGTAATACATTTGGTTTTACAAACAAAACGGCTTACGGTAAAAAACTGGCTAACTCAGAAATGTTTATTATTTCAGATCTAGACGGAACGCTTATTGAAGGTACTGAAACAGAAGGATTGAAGGAATTCAAGCAGTGGATCGCCGACTACAAGGATAAAGTGGCATTTGGAATTGCCAGCGGTAGAAACAAAGTTATTACAGCCCAGGCATTGGAAGATTATGATCTCCCAAAACCAGATATTTTGATTTGCTCCTCCGGTTCCGAAATATATTATACCAATAAGTTTATTCCAGACAAAGGATGGGCGCATTATATCGACTACCAGTGGAAAAGAGGTGAATTACAGCAGGCTTTGTCAGATTTTCCGGGTATTCGATTACAAGAACCTGCGGCACAATGGCGTTTTAAACTGAGTTATTATCTGGATGACAATTTTGGTGATGACAACATCGCCAACCTGTATAAATTTTTGGACGATCGAAAACTGAGGGCGAAAGTATTGCTCACTGAAAATCATTATCTTGATTTGCTGCCATTCCGGGCCAGTAAAGGAAGTGCGGTACGATACCTGAGTTATAAATGGAAGGTTCCATTAGAGCGGTTTATCACGGCCGGAAACAGCGGTAATGACGAGGATATGCTCAAAGGGAAAGCCAATGGAATTGTGGTATCTAATTATAGTCCTGAACTGGAAGAGCTGAGGAAGAACAAGTCGATCTACTTTACTAAATACCCTTTAGCGAAAGGAGTCCTGGAAGGAATCAATTTTCATATTTCATCGGATCCCCTTTTAGTCAATAACGAAAAGTAATGCGACTATTTTTTTTACATTTTCAACTAATGCACTGGTGCCAAATTTTAAAACTACTATATGAATATTCCCCCGGAAGATGCCGGTTTTTCAAAAAAAACAGAGCGCTTAAGACACTTATTTTCTACCGACGCGCCAAAGCAAATCGCGCTTGTAGTTGTAGCCGGATTAGTACTCCTTTCCGTTTTGTGGATATGGAAATCAATCGAGATCAGGAATATTTTAATAAAAGATGCTGCTGAACGTCAACAGATTAAGAAAGAGGCAATCATTCAAATTCAGCAATCACATAAAAATCATTTGAAATTATTAGCCAGGCCTTTTGTATGGGCCGTTCGCAATGAAATGTTATCGGGCAAACTCACGCAGGTAAATTTATATGCAAATGATATGATCAGGGAACAGAATGTTCAAAAAATAACTGTCACAGACGGTAACGGACTTGTTGTATTGTCGACTAATAAAAAGGAACAGGGTAAAGAATTTGCTGCAATTGGTGATCCGGTTTATATGTTAGCTAATACAACCATGGTTAATAGTATAAATGATAGCACCATGGTAATGAGTAGCCCCATTATGGCATTTAACAGCCGGCTTGGTACGCTTATTATTACCTATTCATTTCACCCCCCTGTATTTAACTGAATTTTTTACACCAATAACTGCCTGAAAAAATACGTTCCAAACAGGCCAAAACAGGCCAAAACCGGGCAAAATGGTCAAATATGCCCTAAATGAACCCCGATCTCCCTGACTTATTGACAGGAAATTTGCTGCACAGCTTGAGCATTTTCTCCGCTGCCCGGTCCCCATCATTCAGGTAATTTGAGAAATTGAGGGGCTAACAAGAATATGCCGGGAAGTAAAACAAGAGCTACTACTAATCAATCATACACCAGCGAGATGTCAACTTCGAATTGCCGGCAAAGAATTTCGTGATGGGTCCCAACCAATGGCGACTCACCGCAAAAATTCGCGGATCATTCGTCATTGTATGTTTGACATATCATTAATGATCAGCGAAAAGAGCCGCCGGCAACAAAAAGAAATTGGATGAGCTTTAAACTAATATGGCACTTCAACATTTTGAATGCGTTAAGAAAGTCAAAAGTCTTAGAAATGTTATCGGAATATACAATTTTAAGAATATTAATCCGATTCAATTATTTTTTATGGTGATATCACTTCAACCGAACGAACTATGCCTGGAATGAACAGCGATAACTCCAGTTGCCACACTAAAAAAGATGAGTAAAAAATCATCTGATTCAAAAGGTTAAGACATCATTTCCTTAAATGTTTTCCCTCCTTTAATGTCAAAATCAAGCGTGCTGATCGGAAAGGGTATCGTGATATCGTTTTTATCAAATGCTTTTTTGATGCGAATGATGGCCTCGCTGCATCCATTAAGATAATCAATTTGTTCGGGCGATTTTATCCACATCCGGATAAGAAAATTGATTGAACTATCGCCGAATTCACGAAAGAATAGCGTCACTTCATCCTCGTCTGACAAGTTTTCTATGCCTTTCACCGCATCAAGCGTTATTGTTTTTACTTTTTCAAGATCATCGCCGTAAGACACACCTACGGAAAGGTCGATCCTCCTTTTACCAAGCAGCGAAAAATTTTCAATGGGATTTTGAAATACGTCTTTATTCGGGATGATCACCATTTCACCCTGAAAAGTACGCAATACAGTATCCCGCAAATTTATCTCCTCTACCTTACCCATATAGTCTTTAACCTTTACAA
>JBDTWP010000534.1:0-3507 GCA_040006615.1 Ferruginibacter sp. | reverse complement strand
TAATCCGTTGATAGACTAACCATTGAATTGAGAGCCGTAGGCTCGGCCCATATAAACATTAGTTAAAAATGCACCATGCCTACCCCACTCTTGCAGCCTCGGTTTAGCACCACCAACCGAAAGGATGTGCTTCGAATTTTTAGTTTCGTGGATACACCATTGCCCCCAACTTATGTTTTTGGTAGAGCCGTAGGCTCGGAACAGGTTGTAGCAACGGATTTTAATCCGTTGTTTTTAATCCGTTGTTGCAGCCTCGGTTTCCAACCTTCAAAAAGTTGGCAACCCTCT
The DNA here is from genome assembly GCA_040006615.1 of Ferruginibacter sp. Classification (GTDB taxonomy): domain Bacteria; phylum Bacteroidota; class Bacteroidia; order Chitinophagales; family Chitinophagaceae; genus Ferruginibacter. The sequence goes on along the minus strand of JBDTWP010000534.1, from coordinate 3,219 downwards.
TCCTAAAAGGTTCCTCTAAATGGCTAAAGCGAATAAAAATTGGAAAGATTGGAAATTTTAAAACTAATAGCTATCTTTCTGACTGAATGAATTGGTAATGACAACCATTCACCCTTAACCATTTCACCCTTCACCACCATGGATAGCACTTCTTTTCTTTTTGAAAATAAAGGAACCAAATATGGTGATCCGGAAGTCAACATCATTTCAGGTGGAAAGGATCTTGTTGTAATCAGTGATCTGCATCTTGCCGCCGGACTAAATGAGAATGGTAATTATGATGGCACTGAAAATTTCTTCGCTGATGAATCCTTCTCGAGATTCCTAAATTATTTGCAGCAGGAAAAAAAGGAAAAGAAGTGTATACTAATAATAAACGGAGATTTTATCGACTACCTCCGGATAAAAGAGCTCCCATTAACGGATGAGGATTTTAAAGCATGGGAAGATCTGCTAAAAATTATTGGCATAAATAAACCCTGGCAGGAACTCCGGGATTCTTTGGATGACAAAGAAAAAGAATATGGTTTAAAAACCCAGGATTACAAGTCGGCCTGGAAGTTAAATAAATGTATTAACGGGCACCGGGTAGTATTTGAAGAACTTGCCCGCTGGCTCAGAAACGGGAATCAACTCATTATAATAAAAGGCAATCATGACCTTGAATGGTACTGGGAAGCAGTTCGTAACTGCCTGTGTCGCAGACTAACGGATTTTATTGCGGCAATACCAGTCGAGACTGCCGGAAAAATTATTCCCGGTTCTGTTGAAGAGAACATACTATTTGCAGATAACTCTCTTATAATTGATGGAAAGATCTATCTCGCCCATGGTCATCTTTATGAAAATTTCACTTTCGCTGAAGGACCACCTACACTAAATAATAATACAGAACTTAAGCTGCCATTTGGCTCTTTTTTTAACAGGTATCTTATCAATCGCCTGGAGCTGGCTTATCCTTTTCTTGATAATGTGAGGCCGGCTAAAAAAATCCTCCCGTTATTATTGAGGGAAAGGTTTCCGTTAGCGATTAAAGTTCTTTTTAAATACCTCCCATTTACATTATTGATCATCCCAAAAAAAATGTACAAACAGGCGCTGAAATATATACTGAATTTCCTGTTCATTATCGTCCTTCCGCTCGCCATTACAATATATGCATTATGGAAAAGTATAAATTTTCATGGGGGCTCTGATAATACCTCTTTTATTGGTACTCAATTGCTGGGCATTGTCAAGAATTTCGGATTCCTTTTTTTGTCCTATATTTTTGGAAGAATAATGGTTATGTTCCAGCTAACCGGGCCTCTGACCCTGTTTCCATTTGCGAGCAGGATATTTGACAATAAGCCGGGAATACAAATTGTTGTTTTCGGACATACACATAACCCCGAACAAACTAAACTAGCTGATAATATATATATAAATACCGGGACCTGGATGCCCGTGTATGATATCTCCATGGCAGACGTGCGGATGGATAAAACATACTCTTACCTGTACATTCAACAGGATGTTAACGGTAGCCTTGTGTCGTATGAACTGTTGAGATGGAACGATGATGCGCTGAGGCCGGAATTGATGCAATTGAAAGATAGAAAATAGCAGGACGAATTTTTTCAGGCCCTCGTAGATGAGGACCCGCCAGGGCTTGAAATGGTGCAATAAAAACGATCTGTAAAATAAACAGGAATAAAATATATGGCCAAAGTATTAGTTACGGGATCCAATGGTTTCATTGGCTCCCATATCGTTCCCCTGCTTCTTTCAAAGGGATACGAAGTTCATTGCCTTGTAAGATATACCAGCGGAATCGCTGCTCTAAGGGATCTGCCGGTTTCAATTCATATGGGTGATCTCAGGGATCCCGCTACACTTAAAATACCCGTTGAGAATGCCGTTTATATTTTTCACCTGGCGGCGAAATTATTGGTAACAAACCAGGAAGATTTTGATGAGACCAATGTAACGGGTACAAAAAACCTTCTTGAAGCCGCAGCGCTATATGCAAAAACCACCCTGAAGCGTTTTTTGTACGTTTCCAGCCTGGCCGCATGCGGACCAAATGAGAAAGCTGTGCCCTATGATGAAACTGCAGCGCTCAACCCTATGTCCTGGTATGGTTTGTCAAAAAAGAAAGCGGAAGAAACAGCCCATGGCTTTTTCGAAAAGATCCCGGTAACCATTGTGCGTCCCGCGATTGTCTATGGCGAAGGCGAACAGGATTTAAGCCAGATATTTCCGTTGGTAGAAAGCCGCATCTTGCCCAAACTTGGAATATGGGAAAAACGTTCGGTAGGTATTTATGTGGGCGACCTGGTAGAAGGCATGGTGGCTGCTGCCGAAAGTGATAACTCCATTGGGGAGACCTATTTCCTGAATCATGCTGATATTGTTACGTCAAAGCAAATAGTTAAAAATATTGGTATCGCCATGGGTAAACCAGCCGGACTGGTAATTCCCGTGCCCAATTTTTTGATACAGGCATTTGCGCCTTTCTCTGAACTGGGATATCATTTCGATAGTAAAAGACCTAAAATGACCAGGGACAAGGCCCGTGAAGTTACACAATCCTATTGGCTGGCCGATCCCGCTAAAGCCAAAAGAGACTTCGGCTGGATTGCCGGAACGTCCATGGTGGAAGGCATGAAAAAGACGCTTATTCCTTATTTTGAGGAGAAAAGAAAGCTGCGTGCCATGGCGCTTGAAAATGGCTTTGTGTTATGGCTAAAATATTTGATTATAGCCTTAACGCTTGGAATAGTCTTTGAAACTTTCATGCGGGCCCTGGATTTCTATACATTCAATCCCTGGTGGATGATCATTGTGATAATCATTGTTGCCTTTGGCCTCGTTTTCGGTTCCTTGGCCTTTGCCTTAAGACGCAAGACTGACCTGGTACAATTTGTTACAGGCGTTGTATTTGCGGGATTGATCGAAGCAGTCAACGTGTTAGGGATTTTTCCCGGCTACGACTGGGTATTTTCGGAAGGCTGGCCATTGGGTATTACGGATCCATGGTGGCGAACGGCAGTCCTGGCTTTACCGGGGGGACTATTCATATTGGTATTGAACCTGATCATGCGCAATATTTATAAAAACAGGCTTGCACGCCGCGGAGACAGGTAATTAGTTTTTTAGAATTAGGTGAAACGTTCGCAATAAGTATATGAAAGCGGCCTCGAATAAAAAGTGCTAGAAAATTTCAATATGATCCGT
>JBDTWP010000533.1:0-3544 GCA_040006615.1 Ferruginibacter sp. | reverse complement strand
TCATATTGAAATTTTCCAGCACTTTTTATTCGAGGCCGCTTTCATATACTAATTGGGAAAGTTTCACCCAATTCTAAACAATTAATAGCCTGCCAATGGTTTACACAGGCATTGGAGGACGATTACCAGTTACAGAAGCAGATTCTTTACAACGTAAAGCGCCTCGCCTTTACCCTGAATCAATACTACCCTGCTTTCTTAGTTAAAAGATCAGTAACTTTATTCAATTACTAATTATAAACTAAAATGGAATAAAACAATAGCATGAAAAAAATAATTATTATTCTGTTCCTGTCAGCATTTGCAGGAGGTTCCGGTTACTCCATGGAAATCAGCACTGCAAAAAATGAAATCCTGCAAAAAAAGAGACACAAGCATTTAAAGCATCACAGGCATCACAAGCACTTAAAACATCCCAGGCATCATCTGCGCCTTCCACCCTTACCGCCAAAACCACCTTTACCACCACGACCATAACTATTTAGGGTATAAAGAAATCGCATTAGGTATAACACTCGCAAACCTAGGCTGATAATAGGTTAGGCTTTATTTTCTTTTTTTTCTTGATAAAAAAAAGAAACAAAAAAAATCAAGGCTGCGAATAAAAAGGCTGAAAATTTCAACATGATCCTAAAATCAAGGAACTCGCCGCAAGTAGTTCAATGATTTTAAGTTTATGCCCGGCTCAAACAGCCTTGATTTCTTAACGGATCATATTGAAATTTTCTAGCACTTTTTATTCGAGGCCGCTTTCATATACTAATTGCGAACGTTTCACCTAATTCTATAAAGAAATTATAGAAAAGATAAAATGCTGCCTGAAAAAGCATTTTATCTTTTTTCGGTTGTCATGGCATTCTTCCTTTTTATTGATCCAGGTTATTACAATTTGGCATGGTGAATTACCCATCCATGCCTCATTACAGGGCAATAAAAATCATGAAATCTGGCGCAATATTCGCATCCCGTTCTATATGATCAAGCCATCCATCATCATTATTGGCGCAGGAGCCACAGGGCTTATTGCAGCTAAAGAATTATCCCGGCTTTTTAAGGTAACCATATTGGAAGCTCAATCGCATACTGGCGGCCGTTTACACAGCATTTCAATGCAGGGAAATTTAATTGAAGCGGGCGCAGAGTTTGTTCATGGCAACCCGCCGTTTACGCTGGCGTTATTGAAAAAAGCCGGTATTGATTGCGTGAAAACAGAAGGGGAAATGTATCGTAAAAGAAACGGACGGTTTACCAGGGCAGTGGAAATAACGGAAGGCTGGGATGGATTGCTGGAAAAAATGAAGGCCGTAAAAGAAGATATTAGCATTCAGGAATTGCTGGAAACATATTATGGTGGCCCCGGTAATGAATTGTTGCGCCGGCATGTTAAATCTTATGCAGAAGGTTTTGATCTTGCGGACATTACCAGGGCATCGGTAAAAGCACTGTATCGTGAGTGGAGCACAGAGGACTATAATAGCTACCGCATACCCGCAGGCTACAGCAAGCTGGCACTTTACCTACAAAAACAGGCGGAAACCCAGGGCAGTTCCGTTTTTACCTGCACTCCGGTAAAAGAAGTGGAATGGCAGCAGGGGGCGGTAAAAGTATATGCTGCCGACGGAGAAAAATATACTGCGGATAAATTGCTGGTAACGGTACCCGTGAGTGTGCTTCAACAACCGGCATCAAACGCATATATCCAATTTACTCCTCCCATTCATTTTGATGAAAATACCGCCGGAAAAATAGGATTTGGCGCAGTGATAAAAGTAGTATTAAAATTTAAAAATAGGTTTTGGCAAGAGGATGCGGGATTTGTATTGAGTGAAGAATTGTTTTCTACATGGTGGACTCAATTGCCGGATTTAACTCCAATACTAACAGGGTGGCTGGGAGGCCCCGGAGCTGCAGCTATCTCAAACGAAACGGATGAAGCAATTGTTGAAAAGTCACTGGCATCATTGGCTGCCATATATGACAAGCCAGTTTTAGCATTAAAAGAAGCACTGGTGCAGGCCATGGTTTTCAACTGGCAAAAGAATCAATATGTAATGGGCGCCTACTCCTACGCAACTATGCTTTCTGAAACGGCAATAAATATCATGACCACCCCCTTAGCGGGAACTGTTTTTTTTGCAGGAGAAGCTTTATACACGGGCGTTCACCCCGGAACAGCAGAGGCCGCCCTGGCAAGTGGTATTACTGCAGCGGCTTCAATAATAAATTCCGGCAAATATCCCTGATGTTGGTCGTTACCAGCTCGTTTACCTGCTTCTAAAAAATAGTTCTTGCAATTCCGTAATATTAATCTATTTTGCTCTTTCTTCTTCTCCCTGTCAATAACTGCTAGTCATTTTCATTCATCTTTTTAACTCTTCAAACAAAAAATTACGAGAAAACTCTTTCTCGTCTGTCTCCTTATACCATTATTGGTACAGGGCCAGACAAAAAATGTTATTAACAGCTTCCGGATTTTTGCGAAACCTGGAAAAAATGCTGAATTACTAAAGGCCTTTGCAGCCCACGCGCAAAAATATCATAAAGGCGATTGGAAATGGCGGGTTTTTGAACCTGGTGGGTTTTCAAATGAATACCAACGCCCAGGTTACCACCTACCAGTACCGCAGGGTTCCGAATGATAAAATAGAGGAATTTTTAAAACGGGAAACCAGTTACTGGAGTAAAGTGGCTCAAAAAGCAGTTGATGATAAGAAAATGACTTTCTGGGCTTTACTTGAAAAAGTCGGAGGATATGATCTGCCGAATTCATCCAATTATTTATTCATTAATACATTTCCAAATATCGATTCATCGATGAGTATCTGGGGTACCGCAGAGGCAGTTGGCGGTGTGTCAATGGATAAAATGGAAACACAATCATTCGCAACAACAACCAGTCAGTTTTTCCTCCATGATGAAGGCTGGGCACAGGCAGCAATTGCTAAACCTGAAAATGACTTTAATTATGTCGTAATGAATTATCACAATTCCAATAACCCGGATAGTTTCATTACAGTTGAAAAGAAATTCTGGCAACCATTTATTAAGTCAGCAATGGATAAAAAACAAACCAGGCAATTGGCCTGGAGCAATGCCGTCGTTTTATCTCCATCAGGTGATAATATAAAATTCAATTCAGTTTCATACGATCTTTTTTCCACCTTACAGGATGCTTTACTGCCAAATTGGGATCCTAAATTGATATTCCCTGTTAAAGGGATTACCCTGTTGAATAAGATCAGGGTCAACAGATCCGGGACGGCTATTTATCGCATTGTAAAAGTGGTATCGGCTAATTAAATTGTAGTATATTTATTTTCCTGTTCCCTTAATTTACATGGTAGAGGTATGCAATTTTACACAGGTTGCATAGCTCTACCTTTTTAAAAGGTTAAAAAATCTTATCATTCTTTTAATTTCAGGGGTTCAATAAATTTAACTCCAACGGCATGCGTACTAACAGAGTTATGACGGTTTATTATGATGATGTTTCTATTATTTCTATTATTTCACAGGGCTTCACCCTGTGCTATTGTATTGCGCC
>JBDTWP010000532.1:0-3546 GCA_040006615.1 Ferruginibacter sp. | reverse complement strand
TCAACAGAAAACTTTCCAAACTGCTTGTTGCCACCGATAAGGAAGTCTGCATTTATATCGGTTGTCCAGGTTTGGTTTAGATTGTAATTACCTCTGTAGGTACCATCACTATTAGTTAGCACACCGGCTCCGGTTGCATTCGAAGCATTATTCTCAATGAAATTATTATAGCGATCCAGGTTGAACCTGCCCTGGACGAAGAGCCATTTTGTGATGTCGTAACGCAGTGTAGCCGTTCCGAGAAGACGGTTTCTGTCTTCTTTGTAATTTTGGCCTGATTTTACCGGTACATAAGGGTTGTTAATCGTACCCAGGAATCCGTTAGTCTTCCATTCTCCTCCTGTAACAGGATCGAATGCATGATCCCTGTAAGCCTCAAGAGGCACGGAGACAGGCATCCTGTTAAAGAAATTTACAACGCCATCACCTTGCGTACCTATTTGCGGAGGGTTAATATAATTCTCATCGGCGTAGTTAAGATTCAACTGCAATTTGAGTTTTTTAGTAATGTTATGGTTGATCCCTACGTTGAAAATCCTCCTCTTATAATCATTGGTAGGTACAATACCCTTTGCGTCTGTGGTTGAGATCGATGCCCTGAAACTTCCATTTGCACTACCACCGGAGAGGCCAAGTGTATTGGTAAGGTTAGTTCCTGTTTGTAAGTAGTCGAAAAGATTATGAGGATTGGAAGAGTAAGGTCTCAGGACCCCATCATAGTTAATCGTAGGCTCACCATCCAGTTTCGCACCCCAACCAAACTGACCAGCACCCTGAACTGCCCCGGCGGTTGTAAACTTGACACCTCCCTGCCCCTGGCCATATTCAGTTTGACGGATTTCGTCAATATAATTCAAAGCCTCTGAAGTAGAATAGCTGGAAGTAAAATCAACTCCGATACCCTGATTTTTTTGACCGGACTTAGTGGTAATGATTATAGCACCGCGGGCGGCCCTTGAACCATAAAGCGCAGCAGCAGTAGCACCCTTCAACACGGTGATACTTTCAATATCATCCGGGTTAATATTCGCTAAATTATCTCCACGGTCACGCGGCACAGCAGCTCCATCAGCACTCCTTGCCCCCTGATCCATAGGCAGGCCGTTAATTACTAAAAGGGGCGAATTATCAGCTCCTGCAAAACCAACTTGTCCCCGAAGACGTATTTGATTACTGGCACCTGCACCTGCGGCCGGGGGCGTAATGTTCAGACCCGCCACTCTGCCTTCGAGGGACTCCCCCACATTGGTAGTTCTATTCTTCACTAGTTCATCTGCATTAACAGATGTAGCGGAATAGCCCAATTTTTTAGATTCCTTTTTAATACCGAGCGCAGTGACGATTACTTCTTCAATGGTTCCTTCACCGCGGACAATACTTACGGAAAGGGTAGTCCTTCCTTTGAGAGGAACCTCCTGCGTTAAAAAGCCAACGGAGCTGAATACTAATGTTTCCCTGTCGGTGGCATTAATGCTGAAATTACCGGAGGAATTTGTAACTGTAACCCTGCGGGCACCTTTTACGGTTACGGTTACATCTGCAACAGGTAAACTTTCAGCATCAATTACCTTACCAGTTACTGTTTGAGCATACAAACTAACAGAAACAAAAAGGGAAAATAGCAAGAGAAAACAGAATCGGAAACGCCCCGGCGAAATTGCCGGTTGTAATTTTTTTTTCATAATAGCAAGTGGTTTTGTAAATAAATTAGTTCTGTCAAACAAATGTATTATAACTAATCATTATACTTTTCCGATATCAAACTATGGTGGATTTTATACAAGAATGCCAAAATAAATTTCTTTTCTTTAAACCTGAAAACAACTATAACTTGTACCATAATAATAGCACCGATTCAAGATAATGCTGTATGAATCAATTTATGTTAAGACAAGGAAACGCTGAAGAATTAGCTTTGTTTCCGCATATTATTGAAATGGGAGTTGTCAAAAATTCTGCAATGCACCTCAATTCCTTTCCAAAAGTTGTAATTCCAGGTGTTAAAATTTTCTACATTTCGGATGGCAAATTTCATTGGAATATCCATAAAAATGAGCACACGCTTTATCCAGGTGATGTTGCTTTGATACTTCCCGGCCAGGAAATCGGAAGCAGCACTGGTGTACTGGAAATTGGTTCGTTTTCCTTTTTACATATTAATGCATATCTGCAAGGTACAGATCAAATTATTTTAGATAAGTGGGGTCGGCTATCCGGTAATGAAATCATTGCAATGAGTAAAATTTTGTTATTGAGCAGCCCTATTGTAATTACAAAAATCAATGAGGCTGGCAAAATATTAAAATGTATTCAACAGGAGTTATGCAACCAGGAGTTTGGTTACTATACAAGTGTGAATAACCATATTGACGAGTTATTTATATTACTGACAAGACAGCTTACAAGACAAAAAAACCCTGGCCGTGATTTTCCTAAAACCTTTATGAAACTGGACGAAGCTTTGCGCCGGGATATTTCGCACCAATGGACGGTAGATGAGATGGCTGCATTAGTAGGCCTGGGTAATACTTTATTCAATGATACGGTAAAGAGTTACACAGGATTCACTCCTTTGAATTATCTTATTAATATTCGTGTTTCCGAAGCTACCAGTTTATTGAAAAAGAGCCGTGTCAGTATTACGAACATTGCCCTGGACACCGGGTTTAATTCATCTCAGCATTTTTCCACAACCTTCAAAAAACTCACCGGCTTTACACCAGGAGAGTTTAGAAAAAATAATTCTTATAACGAATAAAATAGCGTTCATGAAATGTATTATCTCAATTGAAATTGGTACCAATGCCGTTAGGATTTTTGCTTTCGACCTGAATGGTAGTACAATCGGCAGTATGAAAGGTTATTACCCCACCTTTCATTCACAGCCGGATTATAGCGAGCAGGATCCTGAACAAATTTTTATTACGACGCTATACGTCCTTAAAAACCTGCTCAACGAAATGATACATCCCAAAAAATATAAAGTGGCTTCCGTATGTTTCAGTTCCTCTATGCATAGTACGCTGGCTGTTGATAAACATGGCATTCCCCTGGGCTACGCATCCACCTGGGCTGATAACAGGGCAAAAAAAGAAGCAATAGAAATAAAGGAATCTTCAATTGCAGAAACAATGTATAATAGTACAGGAACTCCTCTTCATCCTATGTCTCCCATGTTGAAAATTGCCTGGATGAAGAAAAATGAACCACAAAAATTTCTACAGGCTGGAAAATTTCTTTCTATAAAGTCTTACGTGGTACACCAGCTAACAGGAGAGTATATGATTGATTACAGCCTGGCATGTGCAAGTGGTATGCTGAATGTACACAAAATTGCCTGGGAGCCGGAAGCACTCTATTTTGCCGGCATAAGCAGCGACAAACTGGCACAGCTTGTTCCGGTTTTTGCTACTGCAGGCACCTTAAAAAAGGCTTACCAGAATTCATTTGGGTTAAGCGCAGATACAAAAATACTGATTGGGTCCAGTGACGGCTGCCTGGCTACTCTTGGTGCTGGTATATGGAACAGCGATAAGGCCACTATTA
>JBDTWP010000531.1:0-3561 GCA_040006615.1 Ferruginibacter sp. | reverse complement strand
TTCAATTATTTCAATGATGGAACAGTTGGAATAAGTTTGGATGAAACAACCACACAGGCCGATATAAAACTAATCGCAAAGGTATTTGCGGAAGTTATAGACAATACAATCGACCAAAATAAGCAGGCAGAACCGGCTACATACAGAATCCCTGATGAATTAAGAAGAATCACACCATTTTTATTACACCCTGTTTTCAATACGCACCATAGTGAAAGCCAGATGATGCGCTATATCAAATTTTTAGAGAACAAAGACCTGGGCCTGAATACATCGATGATCAGTTTGGGCAGTTGCACGATGAAGCTAAATGCAGCATCAGAATTAATACCAGTCAGCTGGCCTGGGTTTAGCAGGTTGCATCCATTTGCGCCGTCTGATCAAACGGCTGGTTATCAACTTGTTATAACTGAATTAGAGGACTATCTAAGTGTAATAACGGGATTTGCAGCTACTTCTTTACAGCCCAACAGTGGCGCACAGGGTGAATATACAGGATTATTAACCATCAGGGCATACCATGACTCAAGGGAAGAGGGCCGTCGCAATGTGGTATTAATTCCGATATCGGCTCATGGCACTAATCCGGCAAGTGCTGTTATGGCAGGTATGAAGGTAGTAGTTACCAAATGCGATGAGGAAGGAAATATTGATGTAACAGATCTCAAAGAAAAAGCGGAACAACACAGGGAAAACCTTGCAGCCTTAATGGTAACATATCCATCAACACATGGGGTTTTTGAAGAAAGTATTAAAGAAATCTGTGATATCATACATCATTTTGGGGGCCAGGTTTATATGGATGGTGCCAATATGAATGCCCAGGTTGGTTTAACCAGTCCCGGACTGATCGGAGCTGACGTATGTCATTTGAATTTGCACAAAACCTTTGCGATACCACATGGTGGAGGTGGCCCGGGGGTTGGACCCATTTGCGTAGCCCGGCAATTAGTTCCGTTTTTACCTGGTCATATAAAACTGGACAATAAAAAAACCAACACCCATGCCGTAAGTTCCGCCCCCTATGGCAGTGCCAGTATCCTGCTGATCAGCTATGCCTATATTAAGATGCTGGGAGTAACTGGAATACGCAATGCCACCGAATATGCGATTTTGAATGCAAATTACATGAAAGCAAGATTGGAAAAATATTACAAGATACTTTACACCGGTAAAAATGGTACTTCGGCGCATGAATTCATTGTTGATCTACGGCCTTTTAAAACAAGTGCCGGAGTGGAGGCGGAAGATGTAGCCAAAAGATTGATGGATTATGGTTTTCATGCACCTACCCTTTCATTTCCTGTGGCTGGTACTTTAATGATCGAGCCAACGGAAAGCGAAGATAAGGGTGAACTGGACCGTTTTTGTGATGCATTGATCGGCATTTATTATGAGATAAAAGAAATTGAAGGAGGTAAATCAGATAAAAAAGAGAATGTTTTAAAAAACGCCCCTCATACACAGCAGGTGATTTGTGCTGATGAATGGACAAAACCTTACACGAGGCAACAGGCTGCGTTCCCTTTGCCCTATTTAAAGGAAAATAAGTTCTGGCCTGCGGTAAGCAGGGTAAATAATACATATGGTGACCGGAACCTGGTATGTACCTGTGAACCCACGGAAAGCTATATGGAACCGGCTTTGAGCTGATTATTTTTAGCGAGACTAAGAGAGTGAATTAAATTCTTTTGGCCATGCTGGAGTGCTGTGGATTAATTTTCATAAAATATCCGGCGAAAAGAACAATGTATTTGTAATGACAATCCCCTGGGGTGATATTTCTACCGCACATTTTACAACCGGAATTCCTAACATAGAAACTTATACGAGCATTTCGCCAACTATATTTAGGCTATTAAAATTACAATGGGCCTTTAACTGGCTGCTAAAAACATCCCCTGTTCGTAAATTTGTTGCTAAAAAAATAGATGACAGACCAGCAGGACCTTCTGACGAAAACAGGGCCAAAAGCAGCAGTTTAATTTGGGGAAAAGTTCAAAACCCGGAAGGTAAAACTGTTCAGGCAACTCTGCGGGTCAAGGATGGCTATAAATTAACTGCTTATAGCAGCTTACTGATTGCGCGGAAAATTTTGGCTGGCAATTTTAAAACCGGTTTTCAGACGCCGGCGGCAGTTTATGGAGAAGACTTAATTCTTGAGGTTCCGGATACAAAAAGAACTCCTTCATTTTAGGCGGGAGTTCTTTATATTATTTCTTAGCGGAAATAAGCCAGTCACCAGTACCCTTTCTTAGGATGGTACCAGATCATCCGGCATTTTCAAAATTTTATGCTCCTACAGGCGTTTGCTTGGGCAGGGAGATTCTATTAAATTCGGCGCCACTGAATATTTTGGCTAATTTGTTATCCTGGGATTGTTTCCATTCAGAAATATTGGTTTCTGATACAATACGCCAGAAGTTTTTCGATTTTAAATCCTCATAATCAGGAGATTGTACAAAAATACCCAGTATCGTATTTCTTTTTTTAAACTCTATTTTAACAGCGTTTTTCGCAAGGTGTCCACCTTCGATAAATTTGGCGATAGCTTCGTTGATCATGTATTTTTTTTTGCAAATATAGGCTTTTTGAGCGGTAAGTGTTGAAGTTTTTCTTGTGGATGGCCGCCTTAGACTTTTGTCTATGATTCTAAATTATTATCCGGATAAATGAGCCATGCCCAAACCTGGAATCTTTCCTTTAACGCCTGAAAAAAAAAGGAGTATCTTTTTAAAATCTTCTGCCTCATTATCAGTGGTAAAGAATGGTGGTGCAAAGCGAAATTCCTTATGTTCAAAATCGAGCGCCAACAACACGATAGGTACATTTGCCTTTTTAGCAATATGATAAAACCCCGTACGCAACCGGTCAACTTTCTTTCTGGTTCCTTCCGGAGATAAGGCGATGGCAAATGATTGACTGCTGTTAAACATATTTACAACCTGTTCTACAAAATTGTTATTGTTAAAGCGGTCTACCGGCACTCCACCCAATTTGCGGAAAACAAAACCAAATGGCGGTCTGAATAATTCCTTTTTACCGATAAACTTAACAAAATCCAGTTTCAGTGCACTCCTGAAGGCAAAGCCCATAAATACATCCCAGCCGCTGGTATGCGGCGCTACCGCCATTACAAATTTTTTAAGGTCTGGCGTTACCGTATTTACTGCCTTCCATCCGGCAATTTTCAGGTAAAATTTAAAAAGAAAATGTAGCAATCGACTTGAATATTATTGGCTGCAACTTACGGTTTAGTATTGACAATAAAAGGAAAAAACGAGCAGTGAAACCAGGGTATCCCAGGGAGGTCGCATGAAATTGCGGTTTTTAAATACGCGCTCGCTGATTCATGTAATTAAACTCTCCGAAGAAGGGTTCTCACACCCTCATAATGTATCACTATTTTTTATATTTGAACATACCTAATGTACCCCTACGTTGGAGGGGTTGGCGGCTTCTTTTGTGTCGCAAAATAAGAATTATGCGAAAATTTGGTATTTGTTCCATTTTTAAAAGAAATGCTTATATTTGCGACTTAATTTAATACAATACAATTTT
>JBDTWP010000530.1:0-3595 GCA_040006615.1 Ferruginibacter sp. | reverse complement strand
GGCTGGCAGCGCGACTGCCCGAATAGCCGCCGTCCCCCCGCCGTGGTGGACGTTAAATATATGAGTTTAACTTCAGGCAGTACCTGGAATTATGAACTGATCGACATTTTACCTGCCATTACTACCCCATTTTCAATAAATTCTACCAGCAACGATTCTACCATCAATGGTAAGTCCTACCATGTATACAGCAACAATAGTGGCAGCGGAAATGAATATTACAATATTACCGGCAATGAGTATTATAATTTCAGAAAATTACCCCTCGCCTTAGGTGGATCAAGCGTGGAAAATATTTATTTAAAAGATAATGTTGCGGCTGGGGATTCCTGGAGCCAGTCTTACCCCATAATGGTTTCAGGTATCGCCCTGAATGCCGCCCTTACCAACACCATTACTGAAAAAGGAATCAGCAAGACAGTAAAAGGAGTTACTTACAATAATGTTATTCATGTAATTACTACCATCGCAGTTAGTTTTAGCGGTGTACCATTACCCGCAAGCGCTCTGGTAACTGATATACAATCTTTTTATGCACCAAAGTTCGGGATGATTCAATCGATTAATAAAATCAATTTCAATTATAGCGGTATCAGCAGTAATACAAATCAGCAGACTAATCTGAATACCGCCGATATCAAATAATGGAATGGATTAGGATATTGGGATATTGGGATACTTTGAGCCTTTAAGACTTAATATCCCAATATCTTCTTCATATCTCTCCATAACCTAATTGAATGATTCATCATTTAACAGCACTTTTGTCATTTCATGAAAATGATTTTGCAACTGGTGCACGCTAATGGGATGTAGAATATGCCTTCTTTCATCCCGGTACCAGATCTCCATTTTTGTAAAATCTCCTTTCGCGGGAAGTAAAATTCTAAATGCGCCTTTTAAATACTTTACGGTTCCGTCTTCGTGTTCTTCCTTATTAAATTTTAGATTCAATAAGTGTTCCTCATCCAGGGGAATGGGTGAAAGCTGACTGGTTTCGTACCAAAATTCCTGGTCTGAGGTATCCACGCATACCTGCTTCTCATCGCCGTTCAGATCCGTAACTTCTCCTATGCGTTTATCACCGTCGTTATCGGCTATTAAATAATCACCCACTTTAATTTCATGAAATTTTATCATATAGGTTGCTTTTTTATAATGCCAATATAGTGATTTTTTAGAAAAATTACCGGCAGCATTCCTTCAAAAAAGGTTCTTAATGATTTTTTTCAGGGATTTTATTTAAGTTAAAGAACGACTATCTTTTTGGTTTCCTTTTTTCCTGCTAGTTGAAAAACGACATTATAAGTCCCTTTATTTAAATCGCAGACATGAAGGTGACCACTATTGAGTCCATAAAATGCAGCCATCTTTGTCTTCAGCACCAACTGGCCTGAACTGTTAAATACCAATACATTCAATTCACCTGCCTTATCCGCATTAAATTTTAATTGTACCTGTCCCGGCCTTGAAATTGGGTTGGGACTTAGTGATACAATTAAATTATCCCTGGTAAGGCCATTGTTGCGGAGCGTTTTTATTGTGGAAAAACTTTCTTTTTTATCAAAGTCGACTGTTACGATTTCGTAATATAAATACTTATAAGTATTACCCAGATCAGCATCTGCAAATTGATAGGCCATTTCGTGATTGGAATTGCCGGCTGCATTTAGCCTTCCTATTTCATAAAAATGATTTGCATCTGTACTTTTTCTAATAGAAAAATAATCAGTGTTTGATTCAGAAAAGGTCTTCCATTTCATTAAAGCTTTATTATTATCATTGATAACATTAAAAGAACCAAATGCTATAGGCAGGGTACCGCTTACCGTGAACCTACCCTCCATACCGAATGCAAAATGAGGTTGGCATCCATACAAATAATCACCTGCCACTGTAACAGTATAACTAAATGAAGAGGTGGTTGAGGTCATATCGCTATTCCATTCCGCGGCTCCGGGTGGTAAAGAAGTTCCAGGCAATAAACTGCCACAAGTTGTTGTGTGAAAACCGGAAGCCCAATTGAATTGAATTACATCACCAATTACTGCGTTAAAGGTAGAAGGGCTAAATGTATTACTGGCGACTGTTACAATGTGTATGGTGGCATTAGAAGTACAATGAAATAACAGCGTCAAAGCGATTGTGGAAAGAAGTTTCATAATTAAAATTGTTTAAATGATCATTGAAAGTCTGAATCCTTTAAACGATAAAAAATCATTGCTGGTTGCCTGTGGCCATATTATTTCAATAAAAATTATGGGAGGCATTCGGAGGAGGAGATTAGCTATGGGGGAATTGGTCGCGAATGTTAGGCAGGAACAGGGCGTGCCTGTTATGCAAGAACAGGCCACTGCATGCTATAGTAGAACAGGCCGCAGCCTGTTCCTACTCTGCCCAGCTCATTACATATCCTTTGTTTTCTATTTCAACAGCATCTTTTGTTAATTGCAATGGATGAAAGGTATCTACCATCACGGCGATTTCATTTGTTTCTTTGGCGCCAATACTTTTTTGTACTGCTCCGGGATGCGGGCCATGTGGAATTCCTGCAGGATGAAGGTTAATCATTCCCGGGGTTACGTGTTTACGACTCATAAAATCACCGGCCACATAATACAACAGTTCATCGCTGTCAATATTACTGTGATTATATGGAGCCGGAATAGCGTTTGGATGGTAATCAAACATGCGGGGTACAAAAGAACAGACAACGAAATTGCCGGCCTCAAATGTCTGGTGTACCGGGGGTGGCTGGTGCACTCTTCCCGTAATAGGTTCAAAATCATGAATTGAGAATGCATAAGGATAACAATATCCATCCCAACCCACCACATCAAAGGGATGGTGTCCATAGTGGATTCCATACAATATCCCTTTCTTCTTCGTTTTAATTAAGAAATCCCCTGCGGAATCATGTGCTTCCAGACCATAAGGCTGGCGAATATCCCTTTCACAATAAGGAGAATGCTCGAGTAACTGGCCATATTTACCCAGGTATTTCTTAGGGTAACGGATAGGGCTAAATGATTCTACAATAAACAAGCGATTGTCTTCTGATTCAAAGCTGATCTGGTAAATCGTTCCCCTTGGTATTATTAAATAATCACCATAGCCAAAATTAAGAATGCCATACATGGTCTTTAATGAGCCGCTGCCTTCATGCACAAAGATCATTTCATCTGCATCCGCATTTTTGTAAAAATAACTGCCCATGGTTTGCTGTGGTGCTGCCAATACAATATGCAGGTCCTTATTTACCAATACAGGTTTTCGGCTATGCAGGAAGTCTTTTTCAGGCTTAATATTAAACCCTTCAAAACTGCGGTGCTGCAGCATTTTTTCTTCCGCTATTACAGGCTGAACATTAACCGGGGCATCAGTTCTAATAATTTGCGTAGGTGGGTGATGGTGGTATAACAAAGAATAATCATTGCTAAACCCTTCAGTCGAAAATAATTGTTCAGCGTACAAACTTCCATCAGGCTTGCGAAATTGCGTATGTCGTTTGTGTGGGATGGTGCCCAGGGTATGATAGTGAGGCATGGATGAATTTTTTAAATGTGAAAACGCAAAAGTGTGAAAGGGTGAAAGT
>JBDTWP010000529.1:0-3600 GCA_040006615.1 Ferruginibacter sp. | reverse complement strand
AACTTCAACTTAATGACCTAGCCAATTCCTCATTATCTTCTCCCCCTGCGGTGTTAATACACTTTCCGGGTGAAACTGAACTCCCTGCACATCAAATGTTTTATGTTGTAATCCCATTATAAATCCATTGTCATCAACAGCGGTAATTTCCAGTTCTTCCGGAAAATCTTTATCGCTCACAATCCAGGAATGATAGCGCCCTACTTCGATTGTATCGCCGAGCCCTTTTAAAATTTCAGATGAAGTGCTGGTGATTTTTATGGGGGTAGCGATCCCATGATAAACTTTATCAAGGTTTACCAGTGTGCCGCCAAAAGCCTCGCCTATCGCCTGGTGCCCCAAACAAACGCCCAGTATCGATTTACTTGAAGCGTATTCTTTTATCAGCGGCAACAACAATCCTGCTTCAACCGGTATGCCCGGACCGGGGGATAAAATTATCTTGTCATAGGATTTCACATGTTCCAATGGTATCTGGTCGTTGCGAAATACATCTACCTTCCGGTGGATGATCTTTTCAACCAGGTGCACCAGGTTATAGGTGAATGAATCATAATTATCAAATACCAATATTTTCATTTCAGATATTTTGTGCCTGTTCAATTGCCTGTTTTAATGCATTTAATTTATTATTTACTTCCTGCAACTCGCTTTCGGGATTACTCGCTGCTACAATACCGGCACCAGCCTGGTATACTAATGTATTCTGCCTGCTTAAAAAAGTTCGTATCATTATGGCATGGTTGCAACTCCCGTCAAACCCGATACATCCAATGGCGCCTCCGTAATAACTCCTGCCGGTAGACTCGAACTCATTGATCAGTTGCATGGCCTTGAACTTAGGAGCGCCACTCAGGGTGCCGGCAGGAAAACTTACCGCCAGTAATTTGAATGGATTTTTTTCCGGGCCCACCGTACCTTTAACCTCACTTACCAAATGGATCACGTGCGAATAATAATTTACCTTCCTGAATTGGGTTACTTCCACGTTGTAACACATACGGCTTAAATCATTTCTTGCCAGGTCAACCAGCATCACATGCTCCGCATTTTCCTTTACGTCATTTTCCAGTTGAATGGCCAATGCCTTGTCAGTTTCATCATTACCCGTTCTTTTGAAGGTACCGGCGATGGGATGCACGATAGCTTTACCATTTTGAACGATCAACTGGCTTTCCGGTGATGAGCCCATTAATTTATAGTCGCCATAATCAAAATAAAATAAATACGGACTTGGATTTATACTACGTAAGGCCCTGTATACATTGAATTCATCGCCGGTGAAGGATTGCTGAAATCTCCTGCTCAGCACGATCTGGAATACATCTCCACGGTGGCTGCTGGCGATTCCTTTTTTTACCATTTCAATATAGGCTTCATTCGTGAGGTTAGAGGTTTCTTCTCCTTTGACTGTAAATGGAAAAGCAGGTACATTTTTACTTCTTATCAGGCTTTCAACTATTTCCACCTCGCTTACAATTCCATGGGTGGTATTTTCACAAATAAATAATTCGTTTTTAAAATGATTGATAGCGATCACGTATTGGTATAAACGATACCGCATCAGTGGAATATCAGTGACTGTTTGTCCGTGCCCTTTGTCTAATTGAATGGTGTCAAAGAATTGCACTGCATCGTATGTACTGTAGCCGAACAATCCCTGCGCAACATTGATTGGCCTGGGTGCGGCCTCACTTAATTCAAATCGCTGCATAAAATCCCAAAGGTGTTCGGGCACTTTTGAAGGGGTGATTATTTTAATCCTTTCCGGCCTTTGTCCCGGCATTTTGAATTCGATAATGGAACCGGTTTTTATTTCAATACCGGCAATTGCATTGATACCTATAAAAGTGTAGCTGTTTTCACCTGCATGGAAATCGGAACTCTCCAGTAAGATGGTATCGCGGAACCGGTCCCTGAGCCGCAGGTAAATACCTACGGGTGTATATACATCCGCCAGTAGCTTTTTGTAAGTGGTTTGTATGCTTATTTTTTTCATGAAGCCCAACCCGCGGTGGCGGTCTTTGCCTTAAAAGCCCAACCAGGCCTATCCCGATAGGTGGCTGTTCAAATTTAAGAGATTAACAATTTATTTTAAACTTCCTTAATTACCCATTTAACCGGTTTTGGGAATTAAAAAACCCCAACACGTGTCGGGGCTCAAATATATTTATAAATACAATAGCATTGCGACACATCAGAATATTGATTGCCACCAACTATTGATATTTAGGTTTATTATTTTCATTTGTTGTTACAAAGATGTAGGCAATTTAATTAAAAAAAAACTTTTTTAATGAATTCATAGAAAATAATTACTCTTCGTGTACCTACGGCACTCTGTCTGGGGGGATTTCATACAACGGGTTAAAACCCGTTGCTACAAAATGTTTCGAGCCTATGGCTCTTGAATGCAGGAATTATTATGGATGAACTGTGATTGGCCCGGCCCATATAAAGGTTAATCAAAAATGCACTGTGCCTCACGAATTGTTTTTTTTAGCTAAATTGCAAAGGAATGTTGAATCAAACCATCATCATCATCATCAACATCCTCCATTAACCTTCAACCATCAACCATATGCAAATAATAATCTTTGGCGCCACTGGAATGGTGGGAAAGCAATTGGTAAAACAGGCTTTGTTTAAAGGCTTCAAGGTAAGAGCCTTTGGCAGAAATGTATATACGGAGGATCTGCCAAAAGATGATCTGCTGGAATTATTTCAGGGGGCTTTGTTTGATGAAGAGCAGGTTTACAAAGCGATTAAAGGTTGCGATGCAGTATTGTCTTCATTGGGTGGAGATGCCACCGGTGCTGATGTTACCCGGTCACTTGGTATGAAAAACATTGTTGCCAGGATGCAGAAAACCGGTGTTAATCGTATTATAGCTGTGGGCGGAATGGGAGCCCTGAATGCTGATGAAAAATCCCTGGTAATGGATTCACCCGAATACCCTGCAAAGTTTTTGCCTGTAAGTAAAGAACACTTTAAGGCATACGAATATTTAAAAGCATCCAACCTCAACTGGACGATGGTTTGCCCGCCGGATATTATTGACGCTGAGCCAACGGGAGATTTCATAACGGCTGCAGATTATCCTCCATCTCCGGATTCATTTCGAATAAATGCCGGCGACCTTTCTCTCTTTATGCTGAATGAATTGGAAAAAAATGAATATGTACATCACAGGGTTGGTATTTCCAATTAAAATCCCCCACCACAACTGTTTAGTGGGGATTTATATGAAGAATCTTCAAAAATCTATTTGGTATGCTTAGTAACCGGTACGATACCGGAAATCCGGGTTATTGTTATTTTCCCCGTGCTCTTTATTGAGGCAGTCCCCAAATGGCAATATTGGCCTTTTCTGCCAGAAAGGATATAAAAACCTGGTTTTTACCTCACAGAACGTTTATTCTGACCAAAATTATATGTCATTTTGGTGAATGGACATCATAATAAATTTAACGTGTAATGCAGACATAATAGGCAATTGCAGAATTAACCTGACTTTTACCATCATGAAAACCCCCATAAGTTAATGATAAAAATATAAAAGCCCACCTTACTTTTGAATAAATAAGATGGGCATTTAGT
>JBDTWP010000528.1:0-3649 GCA_040006615.1 Ferruginibacter sp. | reverse complement strand
CTTAAATAATATTGATGAACAAATATATACTGATCTTGCCTGGGGCGGATTGGATTTTGAAAACAGCCCGCAGTTGACGATTAATGTAAAACAACGTATACAAAACAGATTGCTGGCCGAACAGCTAAATGAGCAGGTTGGTGCAGAAAAGCCTGTTGGCATTCAGGTAGTTTATTAAACCTTTGAAATGAAAATGATGATAGCTTATTTATACAAAAAAGTTTCTTTACTATTATTGGCTTTTTGCACAATTATGTTTATAATGATGGAAGTATTTGGTTTGGCGCATTTGATGGAGTCTATCGTTACGATGGAAATAATATTACCGACTTTAAAAATTAAGAGGTCAGGAATAACTTGTATAGCTAATAACTTGAAGATGTAACGGTGTTCATTAGGACACATGTAAACAGTATCGGTCAACTTTGCAATTGCAAAATAAATCTTGGGTCAGAGTTTTATCCTACTGCGCTGAGTAGGTATTTAATTCAATTCTTTTTAATGTGCTGCTGAAGTCAATTTGCGGTATCAAGTTTTGAAATCCGGATATATTTTAGAAAGGAACGCTCAGTGTATGGCCGGTAATCTTCATAAGGTCAATTGTAGGAAAGCCTTGCAGATAATAGTTAGTGGCAAAAGATCTTCTTGCAGTGTGGCTGGAAATCAGTTCCCACAATTGCTTATCCGGGGTTTCTGTTACAGGTCCTTTACTCGTAAAACCGACTAATTGCGCCACCTCCTTTAAGTACTTATTAAACTTCAAGGGGTTTGGCTATATGGCGGCTTGCCGAATATATTCGATCTTCATATCTTTACTCAGCGACAGTTCGGTCAGGCGTAACACGGAATATTGCCACATCGCCAAGCCTTTACGTTGTATGCAACCCGGAATTACACTCCCGGCAAAATGAATTGACTCTTTAAAAATTATTAGATAACTTGTTTCAGCCAAGTATACTGACAACTTAAACGAAATGAATTAAGTTAAAAGCGATGCATAACATAAAGAGTAAGCAATTAAAATATAGAAATCGAAGTTTGAAGTTGATTTTATTGTTTCTGTTAGTACAACTCTTCCCTTGCCACATATTTAGCACTAACCCAGACAATGACAAGATTAGAAATATCTGTGAATATCTTGGAGGTCGTGCCGATAAAAACTTCCTGGGAAGTGGGAACGTTGCCGTGGTTATTGAACCCGGGAGAACAAAAGTATTGTTCGCTCAGCAATGGAAAGAAAAAGGGGTATTCGATTGGGCTGCAGGTACGGTTCATTCATGGTACCCTGACAGGATAGAAATGAAAGAGGCATTACCTCCTCTTGGAGCGAATGTTTCTCATTCGCCAATTTCCCGCATCATTTTTATAACCCGGGATGATGTAGCAGGAATGGAGCTGGTCTGGAAAAATAATTCTTCCCAGGAAATCTCAATTCATGCTTCATTTACCGGCATGCTGCCGGGCAATATCAGAACTAGTCAAATTGCCAATGCTGGTTTTTTGAATTCAACAGCTCCTTACAGCGTTAAAGTTTCACAGCCTATTCACTATGTGTTGGGCTCTTCTTTAAAACCTGTTCATTTGGATTTACACAACAATAAATATGCAGTTTCCTATGCATTCTCAATTAAGCCGGGAGAGCAAAAATCCTTAACACTTTTACTGAGTACCGGTACTGACCTGCACTTGACAAACAAGGCGATACATCGCTGGAAAAAATTGCCTAATATTCCTGAAGCAGTTCGACAGGATTGGAATGTTTGGTTTGACCAGGAAATTCCCCGCTTCGAGTGCAGCGATCCTTATTTCGAAAAGCTTTATTATTATCGCTGGTGGTCACTTTATACAAAAATGATCTTTGCAAAAGTTGGTCATTTCTATTACCCGGCACCCCGTGAAGGCACAGTAGCTTATGATGGGCTTGTTTCTTATTCAGGGTCATGTATTTCGGTTGACGAACTACGCTGGATGAGAAATCCTGGATGGGCGTTCTCCACTACGAAAGAATTTTTCGCACCGGAGAATCTTAACGACGGGTACCTTTCCAATCATATTTGGGATTGGGGAATTGATGGGGATGAAAGCAACGTTGATGTTTCAGGCCGCTCCGTACCTTATCAGAATTATGCTATCGACGCTTTTAGAGGGGCCTTGCTTGTTCACCCGGAAGATGGACAAAAAACACTCAGGAAAGTGTGGCCGCAAATGTGTAGTAATCTTCAATCATACCAGCGCTTATTTGATATTGATAAAGACGGGCTTTATGAAACATATCCATGGAGTAACTCGGCAGGCCAGGAATGGAGTGCACGCTATTCCTATTTTGATCCGATACCTGAAATTTTTCGGAATGAGCGTAGCAGAACCTATGCTCCCAATGGTTCGCGCGCAATGGAAGATATGGAATTGGTTAAAAAGATCCGGGATGCGGTGGTAACCGATCCCGGTTTTCACTGGCCCCAGACAGCCGATGAACTCTACAGGATTTATTATGGAACACAAGACCATCGCCTGGCAACCGTTGATCAAACCACCTATGCTTATAAAAACTTTTGTGCCGCTGAAAGTCTTGCCAAATTATTGAACGACACTGCTACTGAAAAGCTTTACGCAACAATGAGTAAACGCACACGCAATGAACTTCTTTCAGGGATGTGGGACTCAACTGATAATTTTTTCTACGATATAAAACCAATTGTACATAAACCAGCGCGAGTTAAATCGACAACAGGATTTTATGTTTTTTGGGCGAAAATAGCAGACCATAAACATCTGCCGATGTTGCAACACATTTTCAACCCGGCTACTTTCTGGACAGAATATCCACTACCATCCCTACCGCTTGATTATGAAAAGTATGCCAAACTCCAGGAAGCTGGTTGGACATATTGGAATTATGCGACATGGCCCCGTACAACCTGTCATGTTGTTGATGGCGTATTATGGGCTGATAAAACACTTGACTCTTCGCTTCACAAAAAGGGAGCCATGCTTTTCGAGCGATATACCCGGATGCACTTTCCTAATAAGGATGTTCAAAGGCCCAATATTGCAGAGCGCTATGATCCTCATACAGGCAGCCCATTCATGGAAGATCTTGACTATAACCATTCCTCATGGATCGACCTGGTGATGCAACATGTTGCAGGCATCACTCCCCAGGAATCGGATAATTTAACTATCGATCCGGTGGATATGGGCTGGAAATCATTTTCTTTTAAAAATATCCGGTATCGAAACCACAATATTGATATTGAATTTACCAGGGAAAAAGGCATGACAATCCGAGTTGATGGGATTTTAAAAGCAACCACGGCCGGGTTACAAAAAATATCTGTCAATACCTGAGCTAGAGTTTCTTGCATTTCCTGAAAAGATGAGGATCCATTTTCAAAAGTTATTTCAATACATATTTGAAGTTCAGTATTACCACTATATGGACGAAATCCCATCCATAGTTGTAATTACCGATTATAGTGGGTCAAGTCAAAGCATTTGCCGGATCTAAATTATTCGACTTTCTTAAAACATATTAAGAATAATTACTGAGAACTTTTTAAAAAAGTAAAAAAAGCTAAAGAGACCAAAGCATCGATTGCATTAAAAAAGAAGCGACCTGCAAAAGCGGAACGAAACAAAATAGCTGTTG
>JBDTWP010000527.1:0-3700 GCA_040006615.1 Ferruginibacter sp. | reverse complement strand
GAGTCCTGTGTGACAACAGAGAAAAGGTGTAACTTCCTGATATTGAACTCTCCCTTGAAAAAATTATCAATTATCAATTATCAATTATCAAATTATCAATTATCAATTATCATCCAGCACCCGCATCAAGCTTTTCTT
Organism: Ferruginibacter sp.; assembly: GCA_040006615.1. Taxonomy (GTDB): domain Bacteria; phylum Bacteroidota; class Bacteroidia; order Chitinophagales; family Chitinophagaceae; genus Ferruginibacter. The sequence goes on along the minus strand of JBDTWP010000527.1, from coordinate 3,562 downwards.
ATAACTTTACTGTATCAAAAGTATTTTATGAAAAAGCTTTCTTTGCCTGCATTATTAATTTTGATCATTGCAAATATCTCCGCACAAAATAAAAAACCGCTGGATCATTCTGTGTACGATGGGTGGAAAAGTATTGGTGAACGAATGATCAGCAATGATGGAAAATACATTGTGTATGCGGTCAACCCCCAGGCGGGTGATGGTGAACTGGTAATTCAAAACACCACAACAAAATATAAAAAAATAGTTCCCCGGGGTGCCAGTGCTGTAATTAGTGAGGACAGCCGCTTTGTATTTTTTAAAATAAAACCTCTTTTCCAGGAAACACGGCAGGCCAGGATTAAAAAGAAGAAGCCGGAAGAAATGCCCAAAGACAGCCTCGGGATCATTGAATTGGGAAATGACAGCGTTATTAAAATTGCGAGGATAAAATCATTTAAGGCGCCGGAGAAGGCCGCCGGTTGGATCGCATATCATTTAGAAAAACCTTTGCCTGATTCAAGCAAGAAAAAGCCAACGAATGATTCTGCTGCAATTAAGATTGATATGTTGGTTAAACTGGCGGACTCGGTGATCAGGAAATCAATAGACTCTATAAAGGGCAAAATTGAAAAGGAAGCTGTAATCGCCGCAGCTCAAAAGGCGGCGAAAGAGATAATAAAGAAAGCGACGGATGATGAAACGGGCATTACAGGGGATAAGCAGAAAGATGCGGAAGGCGAAGACCAGGGTGCGGCAACCGCCATCGAAGGTACAGATCTTGTAGTCCGGAAAATGAACGATGGCAAAGAAAGGAGATTTAAGCTGGTGGATGAATTCTATTTTGATAAAAAGGGTACCAAATTAATAATAGAAACCACTAAAAGCTCCAGGGATTCAACTGGTAAGGCCCTTGTTTTGATCTATAGCCTGCAATCCGAAAAAATAGATACGGTGTTGAAAGGTTGCAATGAATGTAAAAATTATGCTATAGACGAGGAAGGAAATCAACTGGCATTTGTGGCTGAAAGGGACAGCAGTACCAAAGCGTTGCAGAAATTTTATAAACTCTGGTATTATGCTCCCGGGCAGGACAGTGCAAGCCTGCTGGCTGATAAAAATACGGAGGGTATGGAGCCAGGATATACCGTTAGTGAAAATGGAAATGTTAGTTTTAGTAAGGATGGTAAAAAAATATTTTTTGGTACAGCGGCCATTAAACCGCCCAGGGATACAATGCTGGTGGATTTTGAACTGGCACGACTTGATGTATGGCATTACAATGATGATTACCTGCAACCCCGGCAATTAAAGCAACTGGATCTTGAATTAAAGCGCAGCTACCTGGCTGTAACGATACCAGGGAGTAATAAAATAATACAACTGGGTGACGAAAATGCGGAAAATGTGGCACTTGTAGATGAAGGCAACGCCGGGTACGTGTTGGCCAATACGGATAGGGGGAAGAGGATCGAATCGCAATGGACGGGCAGAAGTCTTCAAACGGGTTATTTGATCAGTGTCGCCACGGGTATGAAAAAACTTGTAAAAAGAGAGGTGTTGACATTCATGCAGGCATCCCCGCAGGGAATGTTTGTTTTTTGGTATGATCCGGCAGTCAAAAATTATTTCACCTATGAAGTAGCCACCGGTATTATTAAAAATATAACCGAAAAAATTAAGGTGCCGCTCTATGATACGGAAAATGATGTGCCGGATTATCCCGATGCCGCAGGCATCTCAGGGTGGACGTCTAATGATCAGTATTTCCTTTTAAACGATGAATATGACATCTGGAAGGTAGATCCTGCAGGTATCAGGGAGCCTGAAAATATTACCAATGGTTTTGGAAGAAAAAACCACACGACCTTCAACTATGTAAAGCTGGACCGGGACAGAAGATTTATCGGGAATGATGAAACCATATTGTTGCGTTCATTTAATAAGCAGAATAAATATGCAGGTTACTTTACCAAAAAAGTAAATGAAGTGTCGGATCCTTTGCCAATTGTAACGGGGCCCTATAGTTTTAGTGGGCCGTTAAAGGCTGACAGCGCTGAACAATTTGTTTTACAACGGTCAGACATTAACGGGAGTGAGTTATTTGCAACTGCCGATCTGAAGAATCTGGTACAACTCAGTGATATAGCCAGCCAGCAAAAAGATTATAACTGGCTCACCGTGGAACTCGTAAAGTGGAAAATGTTTGACGGCAAAATGAGCGAAGGATTACTATACAAACCAGCCAGCTTCGATCCGAAGAAAAAGTACCCCATCATTTTTTATTTTTACGAACGCAATGCTGATGGATTATACAATTACAAGGCGCCCGCTCCCAGCGCATCTACCGTTAATGTCCCTTATTTTGTAAGCAATGAATATTTAATATTTGACCCCAATATTTATTACAAGACGGGCGAACCCGGTCAAAGCGCTTACAATAGTGTAGTAAGTGCAGCGAAGTATCTGTCAAAAATGCCCTGGGTGGATAGTACGCGGATGGCATTGCAGGGGCAAAGCTGGGGTGGCTACCAGATAGCATACATCATTACCAAAACCAATATTTTCAGGGCGGCAGGTGCGGGTGCGCCGGTAGCCAATATGACAAGTGCTTATGGTGGGATCCGCTGGGGATCCGGACTTAACAGGCAATTTCAGTACGAAAAATCACAGAGCAGGATCGGGGCTACCTTATGGCAGCGCCCCGATCTTTACATCAAAAATTCTCCGCTGTTTAGCGCTGATAAAGTTAATACGCCTTTATTGATCACACACAATGATGGGGATGATGCGGTTCCCTGGTACCAGGGAATAGAATTCTTTACTGCGCTGCGAAGGTTAAATAAGAAAGTATGGCTCCTGCAATATAATGGCGAAGCGCATAATTTAATTGAACGCAAAAACCGCAAGGATCTTTCCGTACGTCTTGGACAATTTTTTGATTATTATTTGAAAGATTCCAGGCCTGCCAAATGGATAAAAGATGGACTACCGGCAACGCAGAAAGGAAAAGACTGGGGATTGGAGGTGGAATAATGCCCTCCCTCCCCGCAGCGGTGGGGTATTATTCAACGACTTTAACTTATACCGTACGAGTGGTAAAAAACTGACCTGGCGTGAACCCGGGACGTATAATACTACATAGAATTTGTTAACGATACTACGAAGACAGCGATATGGCAGGATTAGCATATTCAAGAATGTGCCTGCAACTATAGAAGGCTTGTTTGAATAGGCCTAAAGGGAGAATAATAAAGGGATGATACAAGGAAGTAGGAATGAACTATTAGCGAAGTATTATAGTACCATGGAGTTGGTACGGGGTTAACACGGAGTGGGTACGGACAATGTACGGACTTTCATTATAAAAATTGTGCCCGAATTTGCAATAACACGCCGATAAATATGAATATTTGGTTATCATTTATTCCAAAATTTTGCTAATTGAATATACGATTTTTTTATGACAATTCCAAGAAGTATTTTAAAAAAATTCGACAAAGGAACAGCATCCGGAGGGCCTGGGTTATTTGGGGTATGTTCGGTTGTTGGTGAAAACACCGAACAACGGCTCACGGAGGTA
>JBDTWP010000526.1:0-3707 GCA_040006615.1 Ferruginibacter sp. | reverse complement strand
AGAGCTCCGATATTGTACTGCGCACGCAGTCCCAGGTTGATGGTTCTTATGCGGAGGATATTTATTAACGTTTAGTTAACTGTAAACTGATATGCGTGAATCATCAATATTTCGCTATTGAACTTTCATCCACTACATTTCTTTATATACTTAATTTACTTTATAAGCCTTATTTACCTTCTTCATTACTTCTTCAAACCCCTTCCTCCCATCCCTTACAGCCTTAATCATTTGAGTGGTAGGCGCCATGTCATTGTCCTGCAAAGCGCGATGAAGTGTACGGAATATACTTATATAATTGGATAAACTTTTAACCGTCTCATCAGTTTTTGCAGTGTTGTCTTTTAACGCTTTCATGGCCGTTTGAATATCTTTATAACACAGTAAACCAAGTTCATGCTGAAGTTGCAGATCCTTCACTCCTGTTTTTACCCTGGGATCCATCTTTACTGAAAATGACTGCAGGTATGATTTACCATTCACGCTAAGCCTTGCAGAATATTTTCCCGGCATTACCCAGGGAGAAGTAAAATCCGGAGCTGTGTTTTTGTAAATGGCCGATATCGGGAAACTGGCGGGAACATCTAACGGTGTGTAATGCAGATCCCACATAAAGCGATGCGCGCCGGCTTCACCGGATAATAATTGTTGCGGCCTGATCCAGTAATGCGGGATATTTAGATCCGGAATTTTATAATTGGTATCGGACGAGGCAAATTTTCGGATAACCGTTCCCTTTATATCCAGTATTTCCAGGCTGATATCATTTACTTTTGCATCCAGGTAATAATTGATCACAGCCCCTTCCGCCGGATTTTCCCCTGCCGGTTCTTCCTGTGGAACAGGTGTATCGGTATTCAAATTCCATCTTACACGGAAGCTGTTTTGTGGTATATAAAGAATAGCTGACTTGTTGATTAGTTGATTTGTTGTCTGGCGTAAAGTTGAAATATCATCCAATATCCAGAAACTTCTGCCATGTGTACCAACTACGAGGTCATCATCTTTGATTACCAGGTCCCGTATTGAAGTGGCAGGCATATTCAACCGAAGGCTTTGCCAGTGTTCACCGTCATCAAAAGAAACATAAACGGCAGTTTCACTTCCAGCAAATAAAAGGCCCTTGCGGATATGATCTTCTCTCACAACATTGATCGGATCATTGGGTAAACCAGTTACAATTTCTTTCCAGGTTTTGCCTCTATCAGCAGTCTTATAAATATGAGGTTTCATATCATCCAAACGGATACGGTTAACCGCTGCATAGGCCGTATTTACGTCTTTATGGCCTGCCTCCATCATGGATATTTTACTCCAACTTGTGATAGAAGCGGGGGTAACATTTTTCCAGGTCTTCCCGCCATCCTTTGTCAAATGTATCAATCCATCATCAGTACCACACCAGATGTTATTGATATCAATCCAGGAGGGAGCAACCGTGTATATTACGCCACGCCTTGGCATCTTCTTCTCCCGGTATTTATCGGGATCGTCTTTTGTATAAATGCCAATGCTTGCAGGTATGTCCCATGTCTGCCTGCTCAGGTCGGGGCTGATGGTTTGCCAGCTATTGCCGCCATTCGTTGTTTTAAATAATACGTTGCCTGCGTAATACAAAGTTTTTTTATCAATAGGATTAAATAATACAGGGGCCGTCCTTATAAACCGGGTGCCATCATTTCCTGCCAGGTCAGGAGAAATATTTTGAGATTGCCCTGTACGTTTATCATAGCGAGTGATCTTACCGCCATAAATAATATTGGGATCAAGAGGGTCCGCCGCCACATAGCCATATTCCTGTGCCCCTACCGGGTGCCATTCTCTTAAAGTAATTGCCCCATCGTTTCCCCTGCTGGCAATTCCTGCGGAACCACTTTCCTGCTGGCCCCCATACACATTATAGGGAAAGGCATTATCCGTGCTTACATGATAAAATTGAGCTGTGGGCTGATTATACCAGCTTGAAAAAGTTTCACCTCCATTTACAGTGATAATGGCTCCCTGGTCGCTGGCCAATAAAATAATATTGGAATTGGCGGGATTGATCCAGATGCGGTGGTAATCATCTCCGCCCGGTGCACCCCGGAATGCATTCCATGTTTTGCCGGCATCAACACTTTTCCAAACCACAACATTTGCAGAATAAACAATATCGGCGTTTTTGGGATCCGCTTTTATTTCCGCAAAATCATCCCCTCTTCCCCAATATCTTTCATCCTTACTCATCAATACCCAGGATTCACCGGCATCATCACTTCTGTAAATGCCCCCTGAACTGCCCGCATCAACTGTGGCGTATAAACGATTTGAGTTCGAGGGCGCAATACAAAAACCGATCCTGCCAAGGCCTTGCCCGGGAGTGGGTAACCCATTGACAAGCTTCTTCCAGGTATTGCCACCATCGGTTGATTTGAATAAGCCACTTTGCGTTCCGTTCCACCTGCCATTTTCCCAGGGCCCCTGCCGGGCAGCCCATAGGTCCGCATACACGGTATTAGAATTGTTGGGATCAATGCTTACCTGTGCAGCACCTGTATTTTCATCAATGTACAGCACAGTTTCCCAGTTTTTGCCACCATCGGTTGTTCTGAAAATCCCCCTTTCTTTATTAGGCCCATAAGGGTGGCCCAATACTGCCGCGAAAACAATCTGTTCATTTTTCGGATCGATGGCAAGTCCGCCGATTTGTTGTCCATCCTTTAAGCCTGTATTGATCCAGGTCTTACCGGCATCCGAAGATTTATACACGCCATTCCCCGTGGAAAGATCAGGCCGTTGAATTCCTTCACCACTCCCCGCATAAACGATATCAGGGTTGGATGGCGCTACTGCTACATCGCCAATAGACCCGGTGGGCTGGTCATCAAAAATTGGTTTCCAGGTGTGACCAAAATCGGTTGTTTTCCACACACCACCATTATTAACGCCGATGTAAAATACATTGGAATGTTGAGGTACACCTACCGCACCTACTGTTCTTCCGCCGCGATATGTCCCAATCATTCGCCAATGCAGGCTATTGAAGTATTTTGGGTCAATGGCCTGTGCAACAGCATAACTATGTTGCAGCATAAAGATTGCAATGATAATATACAGCCACAGAAAATATCGCATAATAAGTGTAATTGGAAATGTTGAAATTACAAATTAAGTCAGAAAGAGCCCCTTTTGGATGGGTGCATTTCAAATTTTCACCTTTGCCGTCTGTCATATTGAGCTATTTTCACATTTTCACATTTGTTATTGTTAACATTAAACACTAAACCCATAGCTTAATATTTTTTGTTAACTTTGCTTTTTATTTAATATTTGTCATATGAGCGTTACCGCAACAGCGATCCCTACCCAAACCTTAACCACAAAGGATTTTACTACCGACCAGGAAGTACGTTGGTGCCCCGGATGTGGGGATTATTCCATCCTGGCACAGGTTCAAAAGATAATGCCTACGCTGGGGATTCCAAAAGAAAATATAGTAATAGTCTCCGGAATCGGTTGCAGCAGCCGTTTTCCCTATTATATGAATACCTATGGAATGCACAGCATACATGGGAGGGCAGCCGCGGTAGCCAGCGGGTTAAAGGCCGCACGTCCTGAGCTGAGTGTATGGATCGTAACCGGCGATGGCGACGGCCTGAGCATTGGCGGTAATCATACCATTCATTTATTGCGCAGGAATTTTGATGTAAATGTCTTATTATTCAACA
>JBDTWP010000525.1:0-3736 GCA_040006615.1 Ferruginibacter sp. | reverse complement strand
CTGTATTTCTTCGGATAATATTTTTGTTTGTTCTACAAACTCAACAACAAACGACTCACTCACCATTTTTCCGTTTATTTTGATACGTTCCCTGAAATCTTTCAGGTGGGGCGATGTATATAATCCCGTTTGGTAACCTGCCTGTTGTAATATGGCTGCCAACATATGGCTGGTACTGCCTTTTCCATTGGTGCCGGCAATATGGATAGTTCTGAATTTGGTTTGGGGATTATCCAGGGCATTGCATAAAGCCAACGTGTTGTGCAGGTCTTCTTTATAGGCAGCAGCGCCCACGCGACTAAACATCGGAAGCTGTGCGTACAGGTAATCAATCGTTTGTTGGTAGGTCATTAAAACAAATATAGTAAGGTTTAGGGTGTAAGGTATTGGAGGAACGGTGCAGGGTGAAGGGAAAGATTAGTCAAAAGAATTTAAGGGGGAGGCAAAGCTAAAGGGAAAAAATAGCAATTCTGATGAATAGCGATCTATAATCCCGATACTGAAGGCCATGCGCATTTCATCAGTTACCTTATACCCTTAGAAAAATTACTGCACATTAAAATTAAATTGCACTGTTACCGTACTTTCATCATTCGACTTATCAAACTGTACATTTCTTAAGTATTGAATGATTGCATTGGCATAGCTCTGTGCCCTCGTTGTTGAATTTTTGCCAAACCCAGTAAATGTGCCTGTTCCTGACGGAGATACCTTTACGGTGGCATATACAGTCGCCTTATCCAGGTCGCCGGTAAAAGAATAGTATTTGATTATTTTCCGGTTGCCTATTACTCTTGGCCCGCCCGACTTTCCCCCCTGCGTATTTCCATAACTGTCATGCTTACCCGATGGATCACCTGCATCACCAATGCCGCCTGGTTTATTTCCCTGGGAACGAAAACCATTGTCTTCTGCAGATCCATTACCCGTTCCGTTGCCCGGACCATTATAAGTAAGTTTGGGTTTCTGTGGTTTTGGTGCAGGGGGTGCAATAATTGTCGCAGGATTATTTGCCTTTACAGCTTGTGTCACCGGCTGTTTAGCAATATTAGTTGTTTTTGGCGTTGGCTTCGCCGGCTTGGTCAAGGGGGCAGCATCCTCTTCCGCATTTTCTTCCGGTTGTATGTCTTTGGCTGGCTCCTCCCTTGCAGCGGCTGACTTTTGAGACTGCGCTGCGGCTTCCCGGGCAGGTGCCCGTTCACCCATTATCCGGGGTTGCTTCTCACCAAAACCTTCATCATTATTCCCAAGGTTAATTTCAAGCAAATCCTGTGTAAGCATTGGAGAGGGGGCAATTTGTAGTATTGGCCAGGTAATAAGGAAACCCAATATCAATAATATCCCACAGATCAAAATAGTATAAGTGAACGCCTTTTTATTTTTTTCAGCTTCAAATGTTGCCTGCATAGATACATTATATGTCATTCCAAAGTTATTTGATTAAAAGCAAACGATGCAATACCATGCCAAAATATATGCCGGTTGTTAAAGCTTTAACAAAATATTGCCGCATGGCTCATGTTAGGCCACCAGGCAGCATTGCATCCAAAACCCGGTCAGAATACTTCCTTTTTGGTGATTGCCCCACACCTTAAACATACCGCATTCCCAAATTTGTATTTTGTAGTCCATTATCACATTATCACATTTTCAAATTAGCATATATCTCTCTCTCCAAATATTAAACTGCCTATGCGTACCATATTGCTGCCTTCCTCCAGGGCAATTGAATAATCACCACTCATGCCCATACTTAAAATGGATAAATGAAAATTGAAAGTTTCTGCCTTCGGTGAGGCTTTGGCAGAAAAGGATGATTGAGCGGCTGAATCAAACAAAGATTTCAGATAAACAAATTCGCTTCTTACTAAATCTTTATCATCACTAAACGAAGCCATCCCCATCAGGCCATTAATGCTTACATTCCTATAATCGTGTAATCCTGTAACTACCGTATCAAATAATTGACTTAACCCGGGTTCATCAAATCCAAATTTCGTTTCTTCTCTGGCGATATGTACCTGCAACAAACAATCAATTGCCTTATTGATTTTTGCACCCTGCTTACTGATCTCTTTTAATAAGCCCAAACTATCCACGCCATGGATCAGGTGTACAAACGGTGCGATGAATTTTATTTTATTGCTTTGCAGGTGCCCGATAAAATGCCAGCGTATATCCTTAGGCAATGCGGTTTCTTTATCAACCATTTCCTGTACATAATTTTCGCCGAAATCACGTTGCCCGAGATCATATAATTCCATGATATCAGCGATAGGTTTGGTTTTCGAAACTGCTACCAGGGTGGCTTTACTATTTAATTCAGCAAGTATTGATTTATATTTTTCAGTATTGATAGCCATTGGTCTGTTAAAGCGGGTGAAGGTTAGAGGTTGGAGGTTATGGGTTTGATGGTTGAAGGTCAATGGTCAATCGTTTCAAGGTACTACTTTAAAATACTTCTGCCAATCACAATTCGCTGCACTTCACTGGTACCTTCATATATCTGTGTGATCTTGGCGTCCCGCATCATCCGCTCTACATGGTATTCTTTCACAAATCCATAACCTCCATGTATCTGAACTGCTTCTGTAGCTGTCCACATGGCGGTTTCCGAGGCGTACACTTTTGCCATACTTCCGCTAACGGTATAGTCTAACTGCTCATCTTTTTCCCATGCGGCCTTTAAGCAAAGTAACCTGGCACATTCAATTTTAGTAGCCATATCCACCAGCTTGAATTGTATGATCTGGTGGTGCATGATCTCCTTGCCAAAAGCCTTTCGTTGTTTGCTGTAGGCCAGTGATCGTTCATAAGCCCCACCCGCGATACCTAAAGCCTGTGCTGCAATTCCGATCCGCCCGCCTGCCAGGGTTTTCATTGCCAACTTAAATCCAAAGCCATCCTCCCCGATGCGGTTTTCCTTGGGAACTTTTACATCATTGAATAAGATAGAATGTGTATCACTGCCTCGAATACCCAGTTTATTTTCTTTTGCCCCTACTATTACCCCTGGCTGGTTTTTTTCCACTAGTATGGCATTGATACCCCGGCTTCCTTTGCTTACATCGGTTTGCGCGATCACGAGGTATATGCTGGCACTGTTGCCATTTGTTATCCAGTTCTTTGTGCCGTTCAGCAAATAATGATCTCCCTTATCCTCAGCGGTTGTTTGTTGGGAAGTTGCGTCACTTCCCGCTTCCGGCTCACTGAGCAGGAAAGCGCCGATATGTAATTGTCCATCTTTCTTCCCCTGCGCCAATGGTACAAGCCATTTTTGTTTCTGATGCTCAGTGCCATATTCCTGCAGGCCAAAGCATACCAGGCTGTTATTAACGCTCATGCATACACTCACACTGGCGTCTACCTTGCTGATCTCTTCCATCGCCAGCACATAGCTGATCGTATCCATTCCGCTGCCACCATATTCAGGCTTAACCATCATCCCCATAAAACCGAGGTCGGCTAATCTTTCAATTTGTTCCCGGGGAAATTTTTGTAGTTCATCCCTCTCAATTACGCCAGGCAGGCACTCCGTAACGGCAAAATCCCGCGCCGCCTTTTGAATCATTAAATGTTCTTCGGAAAGTTGAAACTGCATAGCAAATAATTTAAATTATAACGCAAAAATAGGGTTTCAAAACTAATGACTGTTAGTTTGTTTTGGTACATTCCCCCAAAGATGACATCTTTTAAAAAGATGTCATCTTTGGGGGAATGTATTGCTAACTAGTTT
>JBDTWP010000524.1:0-3742 GCA_040006615.1 Ferruginibacter sp. | reverse complement strand
ACCTATGTTGTGCTACGACTAAAAGTGTAACCTATGTTATGCTATTTATCAACTACCCATTTTATTGCAACAACCCCTAATAACAAGTCAAAAAAATCCGGGACTACTCCTGATTGCTTTAATTCCCGGATAAAATTCGTGTTATCCGTCAATAAAATTTGAGTCATTATTTAAATATTTTCTAAGGCATTTCGTCTTTTATTTTTCAGTTTCTTAAAATGTGACGGTGTAAGTCCTGTTACTTTTTTAAACTGGTTAGATAAATGCGCCACACTGCTATAATTCATTTTATAGGCAATTTCCGTTAAGTTGAGCTCATTATACACCAGCAATTCTTTAACTCTTTCTATTTTATGGGCAATCAGGAAATGTTCAATTGTAGTACCCTGCACATCAGAAAATAAATTGGAAAGATAAGTGTAATCATGGCTGAGTTTCTTGCTCAGGTAATCAGAAAAATTCGTCTTCAACGGTTCTTCGAGGTAATGAACAACCTCTATCACGCTATTTTTTATTCTTTCTATCAGCATGCTCCTTTTATCATCCATCAGTTCAAGTCCCGATTGGAGCAGGCCTGATTTTAATGATGCACGCATTTCATCCGACAAATTTTCCATTATTTCTACCTCGCCAAGGTCGACCATTACATAATGAAGGCCCAGTCTTTTCAATTCTTCCTTTGCCACCATTTTGCATCGGCCCGATACCATATTTTTTATGTAGAGCTTCACGAATTAATATTTTTTAAACCGGTGAAAAAAAAAGATTCATACGAAGTTATATTAAACTACGTTTTATTGATATATGTTTCACCAAAAAAATATTAGTCTGGCAAGTAAAGGTGAAGAACATCCATCATCAAAATGTTACACAATTATGATAATTTGTTACACAATTTACAGGTAAGGGTGCCAGGTTGAGTTGCTCCAGATCCAAAAGGAGCTTTATTCAACGACACTATTTGCACCCAATATACTGGTGGCTATCACATAAGGGAAGCTGTTTCTCCAGGGTTTTTCAAAGGGTAACATATATCAGGATTATTTCCTTTGAGGGGAAGAAAGGAAGCTAAAAACAGCGTTTGGAATGCTTTTTTATTTTCAAGTACAGGGTCTCCTGGGAGAGGTTCAGCAGGCCCCGGCTATTTTTTTTCGTGCTTTGTTGGAATAATAAATAAGGGTACTTCTGAGTGATGTAACACTTTTTCCGCAATACTTCCCATCAGTATTTTATCCAATCCCCGCCTGCTGTGAGTTCCCATTACGATTATATCTGCATTCAAATCGGTTGCCGCCTTCAGGATGGCTTCAGCACAATCTCCATCGGTTACCAGTGTGGTAATGCCCTCATCCCCTAAATGCTTTTTCGACTGTTCCAGGAATTCCTGAGAAGCTTTTTTAACTTCAGTTTCATCTATCAGCATTAATGTATCCGGGGAACTGAAACCAGTGTATCCCATAATTGGGGAATAATCCAGGGTGGAATAGTAATTAGGTTCAGCCACTACATGCATCAGTATTACTTCAGCACTCATAGCTTTGGCCAATGAATACCCGGTTTCAGCAATTTTTTCCGCGGAAGGGTTATAATCCAGCGCAATTAATATTTTTTTCATAATTTTTTTTTTGCTACCGGTTGAATTTGTATTCTAATTTAACAAGGCACTCATCCAACCTGCCCGTTTTTTAATTTATTAAAGTCCTAAAATTAAACAATGTTTATTGTACTATAATAATTAAACTGTGTTCAGCGGATTACTTTTAATAAAAAGCATAAATTTGCCTGCTTATTTTATTAAAATTTGAATATATTAATAATTTGATAGATGAAACAAAAAATTGCCGGTATCTTCTTATTTACAAAGAAAGTAATACTTGAATTTTTTGACGACAATGTGTTAAAGTACAGTGCCTCATTGTCCTATTATACGGTGTTTTCCCTTGCACCCATGCTCCTGATCATTTTTTCCATTTGTGGCTTATTATTCGGCAGGGAAGCCCTCCAGGGACAGGTGTACGGAGAAATAAAAGACCTTGTGGGAAGCAATGCGGCCATTCAGATCCAGGATACTATCAAAAACATCCACCTGACTAAAGACACCCCGGTAGCGACTATTGTTAGTATTGTGATTTTATTGATCGGGGGCACGGCTATTTTCGGAGAAATCCAGGATTCACTTAATAAGATATGGGGGCTAAAAGTGAAAACAAAAAAAGCCTGGTGGACACTGGTCATCAGCCGGGTGTTATCTTTCTCACTGGTCATCAGCCTTGGATTTGTTTTAATGGTTTCCCTGTTGCTAAATGCGTTGATCGCAATTATTGGAAATCATTTGAACAGGCTGGTTTCAGGTGTCGGTAAAATCTTTATCCCGGTTATTGATAACCTGGTCACATTTGTAATTACAGCTTCGGTTTTTGCTGTAATATTTAAAGTATTACCCGATGCAAAGATAAAATGGAAAGACGTAAGGGTAGGAGCATTTATTACCGCTATCCTTTTTACACTGGGCAAAATTGCCATTGGGTGGTACCTTGTGAGGAGCAATATGGCAACCATTTATGGAGCTGCGGGTTCTGTAATAATTATCATGTTCTGGGCCTATTATAGTTCATTGATCCTATACCTTGGCGCCGAATGTACAAAAGTATATGCCACTCAATATGGCACTAAGATACAGCCAAGTGATTACTCGGAGTGGATAATTGTTGAGCAAATACCTGTACCAAATGTCACATTAAAAGAAGAAGTATTAAAGTAGTTGTACCTTTATAAAAATTTCGGTTATATGAAGAGTGTATTGGTTATAGATGATGACGTGGATATGTGTTCCTTATTAAGCAGGTTTCTTAGTAAGAACGGATATATCGTGGATATCGCCCATAGCAGCAGTAAGGGAATTGAAAAATTCAAGGCCGGTAAGTTTGATATTGTAATATCAGATTTCAGACTGGGCGAAAAAAAGGATGGCAAGGATGTATTATTAGAAATAAAACAACATAATCCTGACACAATCGTACTGATCATAACGGGTTATTCAGATATTAAAATCGCAGTGGATGTTATTAAGGCGGGCGCTTATGATTATATCACCAAACCACTCGTGCCTGACGAGGTGTTAAGCGTTTTAAGCGCCGCCCTGCGTAATCCGGTCTCAGCTTACCCCTGGGCAGTAGAAAATTTTGACACATCCAAAGGCTCCAGGAAGAACAAATCTTTTAACAGTGATTTTTTAGTGGGACAGTCAATGGCCACCAAAGAATTATACAGCCAGGTTGAAATGGTAGCACCTACCAATTACAGCATCATATTAAATGGTGAAAGCGGTACAGGTAAGGAAGTGATTGCCAAAACTATTCATGAATTAAGTAGCAGGAAGGGAAATCCTTTTATTGCTATGGATTGTGGTACATTATCAAATGAATTGGCAGGGAGTGAATTATTCGGGCATGTAAAAGGTGCATTTACCGGGGCGATTAATGACAAAGAGGGCCATTTTGAATTAGCCCATGGAGGTACCCTTTTTCTGGATGAAGTATCCAATCTTTCTTCAGAGATACAGGCGTCCTTATTAAGGGTAATACAGGAAAGGAAATTCAAGAGAATCGGCGGTAACAAAGAAATGGAAGTAGATGTCCGTATCATTGTGGCAACCAATGAAAACCTGCAGGAAGCTTACCGCAATGGTAAATTCCGCGAGGACCTGTACCACCGGTTCAATGAGTTTGCTATCAACCTGCCT
>JBDTWP010000523.1:0-3751 GCA_040006615.1 Ferruginibacter sp. | reverse complement strand
ATATGTACTGGCTGGTTATGGCACAGGGGCAATTATGGCGGTCCCCTGCGGCGACCAGCGAGATTTTTTATTTGCAAACCATTTCAAAATTCCAGTCACCAATATAATTGGTGATTATTTCAACGGGGTAGAGGCCAATCCCACCAAAGAAGCCACGTTACAAAACTCCGGTTTTTTAAACGGCTTGCTGATGAAGGATGCCATCAATATTGCTGTAAATAAAATTGAAGAACTGGGTATCGGTATACGCAAAGTAAATTACAAAATGAGGGATGCAGGCTTTAGCCGCCAGCGATATTGGGGCGAGCCATTTCCTGTCATCTGGAGCGATGGGGTAGCGATCCCCCTCGATGCGGATGAATTGCCATTGGAATTACCTCATGTAGACAAGTATGGGCCGGGCCCTGATGGTGAAGGGCCGCTGGCTAATATTAATAGTTGGGTATACCTTAATGACCTCAACCCAAATCGAAAGCCATCAGCAGGGTCAGGTTCCACTCTCCTTTGGAGAGGAGCTCGCGGTGAGGTCAAACGCGAAACCTCGACTATGCCAGGTTACGCAGGCTCCAGCTGGTACTTTCTGCGCTATATGGATCCTCACAACACCCAGGCTTTTTGCGACCGAAAAGCCAGCGATTATTGGGGACAGGTAGATATCTACATAGGAGGTACCGAGCATGCAGTAGGGCATTTGTTGTACAGCCGTATGTGGACGAAAATATTATTTGACCTCGGATATATAGGGCATGATGAACCGTATAAGAAGTTGGTGAACCAGGGGATGATAACGGGAAAGTCTTATTTTTTTAATATCTCCCTGGAAGATGATGTTAATATAGGAGCAGTTTCAGAAAAAATTACTTCTTACAATAAAGAAGAGCCTTCTTATAAACTTTTTAGGTTTAAATATGGGCATCAATTTGTTGAAGCGAATGGTAAATTAACTGAGAAGCAATTTAAAAAAAGTGGTGCTGATGTTCCATATAAAATTGACTGGGACATTGATTCGGAAGGAAACTATATAATTCTAAAGGAAGAGTCGGAGAAAATGTCCAAATCGAAATTTAATGTTGATAGCCCTGATGATATTGTAGAGAAATACGGAGCCGACACCTTCCGCATGTACGAAATGTTCCTTGGTCCTGTCGAGCAAAGCAAACCCTGGGATACCAAGGGCATAGAAGGAGTACATCGTTTCTTACGCAAATTATGGCGACTCTTTTATGATGACCAGAAAGGGAAACTCTGGAATGAAGATAAAGCCACCACTGAAGAGTTGAAAGTATTGCACCGCACCATCAAAAAAATAGATGAAGATACCGGGCGATTTAGTTTCAATACTGCCGTCAGCACATTTATGATCTGTGTAAACGACCTGGCGGATTTGAATTGCCATAAGAAAGAAATTTTAGAACCACTGTTATTTTTATTATCGCCTTATGCACCACATATAAGTGAGGAACTTTGTAGTCAGATAGGATCCAGGGTCTCTCCGATCGGGGGAGATTTAGAGGGCGCTGTTTATCCCGTTTTTAACCCCGCATTGCTGGTTGAAAACTCAAAAGAATACCCGGTGTCAATTAATGGCAGGGTGCGTACAAGTATAACGATGGCATTGGATATTACTCAGGCTGATGTAGTGCGGGTCATTTTGCTAAATGAAGTCGTACAAAAATGGCTGGATGGTAAAGAACCGAAAAAGATCATTTATGTGAAAAATAAGATGGTAAATGTAGTAATATAGACCAGTAAGTGATAACCCGGATTTTTATTCACGATTACACAAATTAATACGGTGCTCCTTCATAATTCGTTTAATTAGTGACTCATAGCTCGTGTAATTGGTATCTCATAATTCGTGTTTACAGTGTTTTATAATTCGTGCAATAAATAAAAACGTTTTTTAAAGCCCGCATGCCGGGTTTTTTTATGAAAGGTAGCGTCGGTATTTTTTTGCTTCGTAATTTTCAACACTAAAATATTCTTAATGAAATCATTACTATTCAGCCTCTTCAGCATTTGTATCACTTCCCCTTACTTGTCAGCACAAGACATGGAAGCATATTTTCTCTCCAACCCTTGTCTGAGTCCCGACGGGCAAACGGTTATTTTTAGCTATGAAGGCGACTTGTGGAAGGCGGGTGTCAAAGACGGGCAGGCAGTCAGGTTAACTGCCATGCAGGGTTATGAAACCAACCCAAGGATTTCTCCTGATGGGAAATTAATCGCATTTACGGGGAGGCAGTTCGGCAATCCCGACATCTTTGTAATGCCCGTGAATGGTGGTGAAATAAAGCAAATTACCTGGCATTCTTCAAACGATGAGGTGAGTAGCTGGAGTTGGAACTCCCAGTACATTTACTTTACAAGTAACCGTTTTGGACAACCTGCCGGTTTTAAAGTTAGTGTAGCCGGAGGCACGCCAAAAAGAGTTTTTGGCAACTATTTCTTTCAGTTCGATCATAACCTCGTCGAGCATCCCCTGAGCGGGGAAATATTTTTTAATGATACCTGGGAAAGCAATAACCAGGTACAACGTAAAAGGTATAAGGGGCCGTTTAATCCCGAAATTCAATCGTATAATCCGGCTACAAGGAAGTACAGGCGGTACACTGATTGGGAGGGTAAGGATTTCGGAACTACTATTGATAAAAAAGGTAACATATATTTTATTTCCGACGAGGCGAATAGTGAATATAATCTGTATACCATGGTTAACGGAATAAAGACAGCACTTACAACATTCAATTCCTCTATAAAAACACCAATGGTAAATGCCAATGGGGATAAAATAGTATTTGAAAAAGATTACCAGCTGTGGATCTATGATGTGGGTACTAAAAAATCAGGTAAACTGGTTATTCATATCTTCCGCAATAGTATCCTCGCAAAAGAAAAAGATTATGAAGTAAGGGGTAATATTTCAGCCTTTGATATTTCACCGGATGCAAAGAAAATAGCGTTTGTTTCAAGAGGTGAATTATTTGTAAGTGATGTGGAAGGGAAATTTATACAACTCATCAACAGGGCTTCCGCAGAAAGAGTAAAGGAAATAAAATGGCTTAACGATAATAAAACGTTGCTATTCGGTCAAACACTTGGTGGTTATACAAACTTTTATACAATTTTAGCCGATGGAACTACCCCGGTAAAACAAATTACCGCCGATCGGCGAAATAATCGTTCTCTGGTAATGAATAAAAAAAGGACAAAGGCGGTGTACCTGAGCGGGCGCGATGAATTAAGATTGCTGGATACAAAAACCTGGGAGAGCAAGACGATTGTAAAAGATGAGATATGGGGATTCCAGGGCAGCGATCCCGGTTTTTCTCCCAATGCTGATTATGTAGTATACACGGCATACAGAAATTTTGAACAGGATATTTTTGTATACAATATTAAAGAAAACAAAACGGTCAATCTTACGAAAACCGGCGTTTCAGAAACAAGTCCCTTTTGGTCGGCTGATGGAAAATATATCTATCTGACGGCATCGAGACTAAAACCGCTTTATCCTTTTGGTTTTCAAAATGCAAAGGTTTACCGGCTCCCACTGGAAAAGCTGGATGAACCATTTCGGATGGATAAATACAATGAGCTGTTTAAAGAAGAAAAAAAAGATACAGCTAAAAAAGATACTGCAAAAAAAGACGATACAACCCAGGTAAATGTGGCGCCAATTGCAATTGATACGGAAAGAATTTTGGAAAGACTGGAACAGATCGGGCCTTCTTTTGGTATCCAGACCCTC
>JBDTWP010000522.1:0-3777 GCA_040006615.1 Ferruginibacter sp. | reverse complement strand
GGGGCCCCGGCTTTTACCGGTGCCTTCTACTCTACCGACAGCGCGGGGATGCGGTTCGATGCTGATGGTGGAGTGCTTTACCTTCCCGACGGCGGGCGTTACATCTTTGGCGCCATGCAGTTGGTGTATCGTTATAACAATGAACTTGTAAGTGGACGGTGGGCCACGCAATACCTCGACCCGCTCGATAGCCAACGGATCAATAGCCGGATTGACATTCGCATCTTTAGGACTTGATTCCTGCAATGCGCCTGTTAAAACAGAAAATAAAATAAACAAGGAAGAAACATCACCAATCCCCGATGATTTTATTTTAAATGAACTTGGCATAACTGAATTACAACGGAAAATGGAAAGCGGGGAATACACAAGCAGGTCAATAACCGAATTGTATTTAAACCGGATTGAACAAATTGATAAGAAAAGTATAAAACTGAATACCGTAATCGAACTGAACCCTGACGCATTGATCATTGCAGAAAACATGGACGGTGAAAGAAAAGCAGGCAGGGTTCGTGGTCCGATGCATGGCATACCTTTAATGATAAAGGATAACATTAGTACCCATGATAAAATGATGACCACGGCCGGTTCACTCGCGCTGGAAGGGAACAGGCCAAATGCCGATGCATACATCGTTCAGAAATTAAGGGAGGCCGGGGCAGTACTGTTAGGTAAAACAAACCTGAGTGAATGGGCCAATTTCAGATCATCCAGGTCAGCAAGCGGATGGAGTAGCCGCGGTGGGCAAACCAGGTGTCCATGCATACTTGACCGTAATCCTTCCGGTTCAAGTTCAGGCTCCGGATCCGCTGTTGCCGCTAATCTTTGCGCCGTGGCTATCGGTACCGAAACAAACGGTTCCATCGTATCTCCGTCATCTGTAAATGGCATTGTTGGCATAAAACCAACCGTGGGTTTGGTTAGCCGCAATGGTATTATACCCATATCAGGCACACAGGATACAGCCGGGCCAATGGCAAGAACGGTAAGGGATGCCGCCATATTATTAGGCATTATGACAGGTACAGACATGGATGATAGTGTGACGTCTGAAAGCAATAACAGGGGGCAGAAGGATTATACCCGCTTCCTGGATGCAAATGGTTTGAACGGGAAAAGAATCGGTATTGAAAAATCTTCCTTAAAAGGCAATGAAGGAGTAGTAGAACTGTATAAAAATGCGATTGAACTATTAAAAAAGCAGGGTGCCACCACCATTGAAATAGAACTTTCGAAGCCTGCAAATGAAATTTGGGCGGCGGAATTCACAGTATTACTATATGAATTTAAAGATGGGGTAAACAAATATCTTTCAACATCAAATGCAAAAGTAAAATCTTTAAAGGAAGTCATTGCATTTAACAAACAGAATGAGCCCGCGGCAATGCCTTATTTTAAGCAGGATATTTTAGAACAAAGCGAGGCGAAAGGCAACCTGGATAGCAAAGAGTATAAAGACGCCCTTAAAAAAATTCTTGGCACACGAAAAATAATCGATGACCTGTTGAAGCAGCATCAACTGGACGCAGTATCTGCTGCCACGCAGGGTTTGGCTTGTTGCATTGATCTGCTAAATGGTGACTATGATACAGGCTTCTCCTTCAGTTCCCCTGCTGCAATGGCAGGTTATCCCCATATTACAGTCCCAATGGGAACCGTTGAAAACCTTCCTGTTGGTATTTCTTTTATCGCCGGGAAATACAATGAACCTGAATTATTAAAAATAGCCTATGCATATGAGCAGGCTTCCAAAAAAAGAGTGCCCCCCTCGTTTATAAAAACGGCATTACGGTGAATGGGCAATGGGCAATGGGCAATAGGCAATGCGCAATAGGCAATAGGGAATGGGCAATTGTCAATGGTCAATCGTCCTCTTTAAAATAATCCAGAAAAACATCCCTTAACTTTTTACCCATAAGTTCCCAATCCTCTGAAAACGGGACTTTTTTCAAACCGGCAATCCATTCAAAATTAAATTCTAAGATAAAAGCATCGATACCAAACCTTTCCACAAGTCCTTCACCAATAGAGCCGGGGTTTCTGAAATCTGCTCCCGTTGTGCCTTCTGTGAACCAGGTATGCCGGCGCAACAAGGATTCAAATCTCTTTGCATTGGAAAAATATTTTTCAGAATTACCATTTGGATGACTTACGTGAAGCTGGCCATTCGCGTCGTTGTGCAGGTCTATCGCAAGATCAGGCTTTTTGCCTTTGGAGATCATTTGTCTTAGCCAGTTTTCCAGGAAATAATTTTCAGGGCACAATAGAAGATCTGCCGGTTTATCCCAGTTCCTGTTTAGGTCCATCCCCCTGGCATTGAACCTGGTCCTGCCTTGTGCAACTGCATCTTTATTGGCCATCGGTAATATATATACACAATATTTTTTAAGATAGTGTCCTGCGTCTTTCTGAAGCAGGCCTCGGATTAATCCTTCTTCCACCCAGTTTCCGCCCGATTCCCAACCATGCGCCCTGCCCCGTAGAAAAACACAATATGGAGCATTTGGATTTCCTATTCTTATTATTTCGAGTGGCCGTCCTTCTGATGTTTTTCCGATAAACTTTATATCTACCAGCGGGTTATTTTTAATTGCGGATATAAGCTTTTGCAGATCACTGATACGATAAGGCTCCACGCTTGCAACATATAGCTTTTCGCCATCCATATGAATGTTGAACCTAAGGCGGTTTCCGCTTATCAATTCCGTTTTGATTGCTGACCAGTTCTTATTATCGCGTGAAATAAAGCAAGGTGTGCGTTCGGAGATGGGTAGACTTTTTTTCCCATTCCAGATGTTATCAAAATTTCTTAAGATAAAAGTCAGATCAGCACCTGGAGTGGCCTGCACTTGAAAATTCCAGTGTTGATTAGCCCTGTTGGCTGACGATCGCTCATGGTCATAAATAAGGTCTGCAACTATTGAGCCATTGGAATCAATTTCCCAATTAAATTGTGAAGCATTTTCAAAAGCAGTATTAATAAATTGTACCTTGACCCCCTGGGAAAATGAAACACGTGAAGTACACAAAATAATTGCAAACAGGATGACGAGAATGTAATTTATTTTTTTCAAACTAAGGTGGTTAAGAAGTAAAAGGTAACATTCAAAATAAATAAATTACGGGACAGTATAGTCAATTATCAATTGCACAAGTTATACCACATTGTTTGTCTGACCAATAATAAGGATGAAAATTACCAGTTCCTTAGTCTTCATATGAAGGATTGTTCCCCAGGCGCAGGAATGAGGTATGGGCATTGCGGCAAAGCCTTCCTGTGCTAGTGTCATGTCACACATACTATGACGAATAATTATGTGCCTTTGTAGAAAAACCATGATTAAATGCAAGGGGGTGCATCCCAAATTGTCGCTCCTGATTTCACCTGTTTTCACAGATGACATCTTTTAAAAAGATGTCATCTGTGAAAACAGGTGAATACTGCTTTTGTTGCGCCAACGGAACAGGATGAATTTGGGATGCACCCACATGACACCAGATATATACTGCGCTATACCTGGTTATTATCTGGGATAGTTCACGACTCAAATTCGGGTAAGGCTTCAACCAAATAAGGGCTATTTCAAATAACTGCCGTTATGGCATTTCCGGGCAATTTCCAATACCAGAGTAAAAGCAGAGTAAAAGCAGAGTAAAAGCAGAGTAAAAGCAGAACAAACCCAGAGTAAAACACTCTACCTGAAAAAATACGTTCCAAGCAGGCCAAAACAGGCCAAAACCGGGCAAAATGGTCAAATATGCCCTAAATGAACT
>JBDTWP010000521.1:0-3846 GCA_040006615.1 Ferruginibacter sp. | reverse complement strand
GCATAGTGATTGATCCCCGGCACCTCAGGCAATTTGGAATCACCAAAGAAGAACAATACGATCATTACTTACAATCTGAAGAAGTATTAAAAAAATTTGCCGGCAAAGCGAAAAGATCCACAGGCGTGGTACAATACAGCAATTACCAATTGATCACTCAAAAGGTGTATGGCAAAAACTGGGTATTGACGGGTGATGCAGGGGGGTTTTTAGATCCCATATTTTCCTCGGGATTGTTTCTTGCTATCAAGGGCGCATTCCGGCTGGCAAAAACTATTGATTCGGCATCGGATGCCGCCTATAAAACATACCAGAAAGAGCAACTACGTGAATTATATGTATGGCAAAAACTGGTAGATACCTGGTATAGCGGGAGGCTGTTCACCTTATTTAAGGTTGGCCAGGACCGGATGGATAGTGCAATCGGAAGATTTATTGGGCCCCATATGCAAAAACATTTGACGCGAATTTTTACCGGCGAGGCGGTTTACAAGCCCTATAGCCGTTGGTTCCTGAACTTTGTTACCGGTAAAATGCTGATACTAATGAAAATCGGCGGGCTTAATAACCGCAAAGTGAAGGATTGGGAGATCAGATAATATTTTTATCCGGCCTCCGAAGTTTTAAAAACCTGCGAGGTCTTTCGCCTCCGGTCACGGCGGTTTTCTATGGCTTGTGTCCCCACCAGGCAGCGACAGGAATAGGGTGATATTTCCGGGAACTGACTCTCTGAATTGAAGGTTTTTTTTTACCTTTATTGTGTGCCGGTAAATGCTTCATAAAAAAATATCAACCGCTTTATGAAAAAATTATTACAGGAAGTACACCTGGTTTTTTTCAGTCTGGTTCTATTAATTCTCGCTTCATGCAAAGGGAAAAATAATTTGCCGGCAAATGAGGTAATAAATGCAATCAACCTCAAGAGAGGAAAGGTCGTTGTTTGTAACCCTGCCGGCAAGCAATTCGGTGCCGTGGAATTTGAAACATCCTGTCCCGAAAAGGAAGATTTTAATCTTGCCATTTCATTGCTGCATTCTTTCGAATATGATGAAGCAGAAAAAGTCTTTGCAAAAATTATTGATGAAAAACGGGAATGTGCCATGGCATACTGGGGGGTGGCCATGTGCAATTACCATCCACTTTGGGCTCCCCCCACGCAGCCAGAGCTCGAAAAAGGGGCAAAGGCAATTGCTATTGCACAGTCCCTTACAAAAAAATCAAAAAGGGAATCAGCCTATATTGATGCCATCGCCATGTTTTATAAGGACTGGGATAAAGCAGACCATCACACCCGTTGCATCAGATTTGAAAAAGCAATGGAAAAGCTTTATGCTGAATATCCCGGCGATCATGAGGCAGCTATATTTTATGCTTTAGCGCTTGACGCGGCTGCAGACGTCACCGATAAATCTTTCAGTAAGCAAAGGAAAGCCGGGTCAATTTTAAACGTCTTGTACCCCGGTGAACCCAATCATCCGGGGATTGTACATTATATTATTCACACTTATGATTATCCTGAACTTGCTTCGTTGGCACTACCGGCAGCAAGAAAATATGCTTCCATTGCCCCTTCTTCGGCGCATGCACTGCATATGCCTTCGCATATATTTACGAGGCTGGGGCTTTGGGATGAATGCATTAATTCAAACCTCGCTTCCACAGCCTCCGCAAAGTGCTATGCAGAAAATACAGGAATTAAAGGCCATTGGGATGAAGAACTTCATGCCATGGATTATCTTGTATATGCCTACTTGCAGAGAGCTGAAAATAATCTTGCAAAAGCACAATGTGAATATCTTAAGACGATTCATGATGTTTACCCGTTGAACTTCAAAGTTGCTTATGCCTTTGCCTCTATTCCTGCACGGTATGTATTGGAGAACAAGAACTGGAAAGAAGCAGCAAGGCTGAAAGTACACATGGCAGACTTTCCCTGGCAAAAATTTCCCTGGCAAGAAGCCATAATTCATTTTACGCGCTTGCTGGGATCTGTTAATACAGGCAGTATTGATTCAGCTGTAGCGGAATTAAAAAATTTAAACCAGATCCATGATACACTCATGGAACAAAATGATTCGTACAAGGCCGGCCAGGTACTAATTCAGATTAAGGCTTCTGAAGCCTGGATATTATTTAAAAAAGGAAAAAATGATGAAGCACTAAAGCTTATGAATCTTGCTGCCGACATGGAGGACGCAACTGAAAAACACCCGGTGACCCCCGGCGAAATATTACCGGCAAGGGAACTATTGGGTGATATGTTATTGCAAATGAACAAACCAGGTAAAGCTTTGGAAGCCTATGAGTTAAGTTTGAAAAAGCACCCCAACCGGTTTAACAGTCTCGATGGAGCCGGAATATCCGCAGAAAGATCCAACAATATGGAGAAGGCAAATTCCTATTACAAACAATTGAAAGATATTGCAAATTCATCTGATTCTTACAGGCCGGAACTTGAAGCGGCAAGCTTGTACTTAAAAAAACATAAACACTAGTTTGGTGATTGGTGAATGATGAAATACTGACCATTCTCACTTAACCTAATTCAGGAATAAAGGGAGGCAATTAATTAAACCCGTTTTTATACAGCACCCTCTAAGCTATATCATATTTGTGCCGCCTTTCCACTTCATCAGTACAAACGCCCGGCTGCCGGCTAATTGTAAATATAATTCACCGGCCTCCTTTAAATAATAACTTTGAAATGGCATCAGGTTACTTCATAATTTCATTTTAACTGTATGGATATGTCGGGAAATCGTTTATTGGCCTTTAGCAGTTCCAGGGTGGGCAACGGTGGTTACCTGGAAACATTGGCACCGGTAATTAAAGAATTTATAGGTAGCAAGGTTTTGAATATAGCTTTCATACCTTTTGCTTCTGTCAGCAAAGACTATTATGAATACCTGGCGATAGTGAAAAAGAGCCTGGAGGGTTTACCTTGTTCGATCGAGGCGGTGATGCCCGGGAATGCAAAAGAAATCATAGAAAAAGCGGGGGTAATTATGGTAGGCGGGGGTAACACTTTTAAATTGCTCCATGATATTTACGAACTCAATTTACTGGATTTCATTCGTGATAAAGTTAACAAGGGTACCCCGTACATTGGATGGAGCGCAGGATCGAATATTACAGGGCCCACTATTGGGACTACCAATGATATGCCTGTTATAGAACCCAAAAGTTTTAATGCCCTGGGATTGCTGCCCTTCCAGATCAATCCACATTATACGAACTTTAACCCCCAGGGACATAATGGAGAAACCCGTGACCAGCGCCTGGAAGAATTTATCAGACTAAACCCCGGCCTCCCAATTGTGGGTTTGCCTGAGGGCACTGCACTAAAGCTTGAAAACGGGTTGCTTACCTATTTAGGTCCTTTGCAGGGGGTTCTGTTTTATGCGGGACCTGATGAAGACAAAATAGTTCGAAAAGAAATTATTGCAAATGAGGACCTTTCGTTTTTATTGTGATCAATACCTCATTTTGATTAGATATTTTTAATAGGGTATGGTTTCTTCGCCGGCATCCTTAAGTTAAGCAAAAACATAATTGCAGGCCCGGTATCTAAGCTGCCCCTATAACGTTGTTTTTTAACGAAAATGAACTTTTAATCAAACCTGGTTACTTTGTCCGACAGGACTTACAAAATAAGCTGAATAAACTGTTCACTATAACTTTACCCGTTAATTCAGGTGTGTCATGACACTGGATATATACTGCGTTATACCTGGTTATTATCTGGCATAGGTCACAACTCAAAACCGGGTAAGGCTTCTACCAAATAAGGGCTATTTTAAATAACTGCCGTTATGGCATTTCCGGGCAATTTCCAATACCAGAGTA
>JBDTWP010000520.1:0-3847 GCA_040006615.1 Ferruginibacter sp. | reverse complement strand
ATTAGCCGGCGGGCTTCCCGGAATAATTCAACCCGATGAAAAAGAAGCGATAATTTCAGAAAAAGAAACCAGTACGGTTATTAATGAAATTAATAGCGCTGGTGCACCTGACAATAATAAGGAATTAATTGAAACTCCGCAATCCGGGCATTTCAACAGTGAGAGCAGCCCCCTTGTAAATGAAACCGAAACCGAGGAGGATCGAATTCCGGAACCGGAAATTGAACCACTAAATTTCAAATTAAGTATCGAAACCCCCGGTACAACTGAAAATAGCATTCTGTTTGAGCCATTACACACCACAGATTATTTTGCCAGCCTGGGGATAAAATTAAGTGGTGATATTACCCCTTCCGACAAATTGGGTAAACAGCTAAAAAGCTTTACAGAATGGCTGAAAACAATGAAAAAGATCCACAATGATCAGCTACCGGAGCAAATCGGTCAGAATGAAATTTCTGTACAAAAATTAGCCGAACAATCGAATAAAGAAGCAGGTGTAGTCACAGAGGCAATGGCAGAAGTATTGCTGCACCAGGGAAAGGCTGAAAAGGCAATGGAAGTATATAAAAAATTAAGTTTGCTCAATCCCTCCAAAAGCGCTTACTTTGCAGCCAAAATTGATCAACTAAAAGAACATTGATATGCTAATTTTATTCGGAATCCTGGTTATTATTGCGTCTTTAATATTGGGGCTGATCGTGTTGGTTCAGAACCCTAAAGGCGGTGGCCTGTCAGGTAGCCTGGGTGGGTTCAGCAACCAGTTAATGGGGGTAAAACAAACCACGGACGTCCTTGAAAAAGGCACCTGGGTCTTCGCAGCCATCGTAGCTGGTTTATGTATAATTTCACCCGTTTTCATTCCAAAGACCGCCGGTGGTTCATCAAAAAATGATGACCTCATCAATAAAACACCTGCCAGTGCGCCACTACAACAGAATACAGTTCCATTACCCGGTTCCTTACCGGTCACTCCAAAGAAGTAATCAATTATTTTATAATAAATTTGTCAACCTCGTCTGTATCGGACGGGGTTTTTTATTTTACTTTTAGCATTCAATGTATTGAATATTAAAACTATGGTTAAAATAAGGAAAATATCAGGCATATTGGTTTTTGCATTAGTAGTGTTCATTGTTTTTGCCGGCTGGCGTTTGTTTGGCAGCAATACCAATTTTACGGAAAATAAAAAAAGTTTCTATATAAAAACAGGAAGCAATTTTAAGGACGTGATGGTTGAACTGGCGAGGGAGGATATCATCAGGAATCCCGGTACTTTTAAATGGGTGGCTATAAAACTGGAATACGACAAAAAAGTAAAAGCAGGGAAATATGTATTTGACAAGGGTTCCAGTATTTATTCAATTATTAAAAGACTTCGTTCAGGAAGGCAAACGCCGGTTAACCTGGTGATCAATAAACTGCGTACGAAAGAAGATCTGGCAAGAAAAATTGGCGCTGATTTTGAATGTGATTCCGCAGCATTTATGAAAATATTGAATAATACAGATTCGTTGAGAAAATATGAACTCGATACCAATACGGTAATGACGGCCATAATACCCAATACCTATAGCATTTTTTGGAATACACCCGCAAGAGGAATATTCAAAAAACTATATGAAGAGCAGGAAATATTCTGGAATAAAGATGAACGAAAGAAAAAAGCCGCCGGACTCAACCTCTCCCCTCTGCAGGCATACACGCTGGCAAGCATTGTAGAGGAAGAAACGAATAAGGATGAAGATAAAGGAAAGGTCGCCAGTGTTTACCTCAATCGTATGGAAACCGGCATGAAACTGGCCGCAGATCCAACTGTAAAATTTGCGATGAGGGATTTTAGCTTAAAAAGGATCTATTATAAACACCTTCAATATCCCTCACCTTATAATACTTACCAGCATGCGGGCCTGCCACCGGGGCCCATCTGCACACCATCCATCAGCACCATCGATGCCGTATTGAATTCACCCAGCACATCATACCTATTTTTTGTGGCAAAACCGGACCTCAAAGGATTTTCCAATTTTGCCACCACCTATAATGAACATATGCGTTTTGCAAAAGAATACCAGCAGGCATTGGATAGTTTTATCAGGATTAAGGGTGACACTTTACTCCCTTAGCCCCGTAATTGGTAGATTTGAGGTGTAATGCCATTTGAAACGAATAAGCTAAATAAGAAATAAAGGGAAAAAATCTAACCGTTAACAAGAGCACCTGGCCGCTAAAGCGAAAGCTTCTTCATGACAAAATTGGAACGAATCATAATAACCCAAACACCCGTAGCATTTATTTTGCGTAAAAGCAAACATTGGTACCTCCCGGGCTTTGAAGGCGTTCCCTTGTATGACGTGATAAAATTCTTCTTCGGGCAGGTAAAAACGGTGGGACTTACAGAAAGAGCATCGGCGATCGCCTATAACTTTATAATGGCCATACCGCCCTCGTTCTTATTTTTATTTACACTGATTCCCCACTTGCCATTTATTTCAAAAAGAAGTATTAAAAAGGAACTGCATAGTTTAATTTTGGATGTGATCCCGGCTAAAGTGCACAACGAATACCTGATAAAATTCGTGGACTCTTTTCTCGATGAATCAAAGATCGGGTTATTGTCTTTTGGTTTGATCCTGGCATTGTTTTTCGCTTCCAATGCAATGATGGGTCTGATGCGTTCATTCAATAAAAATTATATCGGCTTTGCCAAAAGAAGGGATCTGCATAACCGGTGGATGGCTATTAAATTAACTTCGCTGATTTTCCTGCTTGTATTGGGCTGCATCATCTTACTTATAACCCAGGGTGAGGTTCTGAAATGGATGGGAATACAAAGTGCTACGCTCCGCGGGATTATTTTTTATGTACGATGGATATTCATAGTTGCGCTGGTGTACTTTTCTATTGCCTTTATTTATAAATACGCCCCGGCTGTAGAAAAACGCTGGAAACTGATTTCCCCGGGAACTATTTTAGGTGCGTTCTTAAGCATTTTAGCCACCTATGGGTTTTCTTATTTTGTGAATAATTTTGGTAAGTACAACGCCCTTTACGGATCAATCGGAACGATCATAGTCTTTATGGCGCTCATTTATATTAACTCCCTGGTGTTATTAATAGGTTTCGAATTAAACGTAAGTATCAAATCACTTAGATCCATTGCCGAAAAAAGAGAAATAGAGGAGGCAGAAGCAATAAAGAAGGCTTTCGCGCATTAAATTTTACCGGAGCGGATTCAAAAAATGCACATGTTTTAATTTTAGTCAGGCTTTTATATTATGCACAATTTTTCATTCGTAACAACATCATTAGCCATCATTTCAATGTCGGAATTTACTATTGCCAGCTCTTTGCCAATGGGAAGCCTCGTGCCCCCAGGCGCAGGAATGAGGCGTGGGTACGCGGCAAAGCCTTCCTGTGCCAGGGCGAATTAATTGATAATTGATAATTGATAATTTTTTCCGGGGCGAGTCTCCTCCCTGGTGCACGAGCAGATTGCTGAATATTACAATCTTGGATGGGTCTAAGTTTGCAGACATTAGTAACAATTGGGCACCGGACGGGAATCCGGCGCCAGACGCCAAAAACCCCCTACAATTGGAGCTTTTTTATTAAGACAGTTTATACTCCCTCAAATTCCTTCCGATGAAGGACTTCCCCCAAGAGCAGGAATGAGGCGTGGGCATTGCAGCAGGGTCTTCCTTCCTCCCCAGGAGCAGAAATGAGGAGTAGGCATTACAGCAGGGTCTTCCTTCCTCCGCCCACGGCATTGAGCTCTCTCCCCAGGCGCAGGAATGAGGCGTGGGTACGTGGCAGAGCCTTCCTGTGCCAGGTTATAACTACTATT
>JBDTWP010000519.1:0-3867 GCA_040006615.1 Ferruginibacter sp. | reverse complement strand
GTGTTTTCACCAACAACCGAAGATACCCCAAATGAAATTCTATATAAATTTTTCATTCTCCCCCGCTTCCATTATTATAAATGAGCTACCCGCTGAGCCGTTGTTCGGTGTTTTCACCAACAACCGAACATACCCCAAATGAAATTCTAAGCCGTTGTTCGGTGTTTTCACCAACAACCGAAGCAGCCCCAAATGAAATTATTACAAGACACTACAACGTCGTGCCCGGGTAAGAAAATTTATTTTGCACGTATAAGGATAGTACAAGAATATGTCCTGAGGTAGCCTTTGGAGGGTCAGCGGGAAGCCTCTCCTAAAACTTAAAATTCCAGGTTATTGCAGGAATGACCGGGAATAAACTCACCTGCTTACCCTGTACCTTCAATGTACCATCAAAAGGATTTCCTGTTTGATCGAAATAAATAAAATAGGGATTTTTCCGGCTGTAAACATTATATATACTAAACACCCACTCCGTTTTCCATTTACGTTTTTCATTTTTTTTGGGAGAGTTGATCGCTGCAAAATCAAGCCGGTGGTAGGAGGGGAGCCGGTATTCGTTGATCCGGCTATACTCTTGTGTCAGTATGCCATTTATCACATAAAACCGCTGAGGCAACGTCGCGGCATTACCTGTTCCAAAAACGAAAGTGCCTGATAATTTCCACCGTTTATTCAATTCGTAGATGGCTACCACGCTCATATCGTTCCTACGGTCATACTTGGCAGGATATTTTTCACCAAAATTAAGCTGGGGGAATTTTCGCCAGGTCCAGCTCAATGTATATCCAACCCATCCGCTTAATCTTCCCCTGGTTTTGTTGACGAATAATTCCGTGCCATAGCTCCAGCCCTTGCCAAACGTAAAAAAGTTTTCGGTGTCTTCCAATGTATTAGGCGTATATCCTTCTTCATACTCGATCTGGTTTTGCATTTTTTTGTAATACAGTTCCAGCGAAGTTTCATACATGTTTTCCTTAAAGTTTTTAAATAAGCCTGCCGCGTATAGCCAGCTGATCTGTGGTTTAACCCTATACGTACTCGGCACCCATAAGTCGGTAGGAAGCGTAGTGCCTGAATTACTTACCAGGTGTATATATTGTAAATTCCTGGTTACAGATGTCTTGACGGAAGTCTCGTCATTGATGGCAAATCTTACCGTAAATCGCGGTTCCAGGCCACCATATGTTTTCACAGGCTGTCCTTTGGAATATACCGTACTGTCCTTCCTGTTTCCATTTTCATCCGTTTGATAAATCTTGTAAGCGCCAATTTGTTGAAAACCACTATAGCGCAAACCTGCATTGATCTTTACTATGTCATTTATTTCCCAGTCATCCTGGATATACAATGCAGCTTCATGGGCAAATTTTGCTTGTGGGTTTAGGGGCTTAAAAACAACAGAATCCTGTCTGCCACTTACAACATTCGGTGTAAACCTGTGGTAGGTATAAATACCCCCAAATTTCACTTTATGGCCGGTAAAGGGGTAGAGATCAAAATCCTGCTTTAGGCTAAAATCACGAATGCCCGACGCCAGTTTTATATTGAAATTATTTTGTTCGGCCTGGAATGTAAAATTATAATTATTAAAAACCGCAGTAGTATTACCAAAGAGCCGGTTATTAAATACATGGTTCCATCGCAACGTTCCCGTTGCATTACCCCAGGGAATGGTTACATTCAAACTTCTTTGTCCATTTACAAAATCAAATACATCTCTTCCAAAATACCCGCTTAAATACAATCGGTCCTTTTCGGAAAACTTATAATTTACTTTCGCATTTAAATCATAAAAATAATAACCGGAACCATGGAACTGGCTTGTTTTTTTGATGAAT
Source organism: Ferruginibacter sp. (assembly GCA_040006615.1). GTDB lineage: Bacteria > Bacteroidota > Bacteroidia > Chitinophagales > Chitinophagaceae > Ferruginibacter. The sequence goes on along the minus strand of JBDTWP010000519.1, from coordinate 2,026 downwards.
GGTTTTGATAATGCGTCAATATATGTTCTTCTTGCGGAAATAATAAAAGATGATTTGTTCTTTTTGATCGGGCCCTGTAGGGAAAGCCTGGACGCAATTACGCCAATTCCCCCCTCCACCTGGAATTTTTTATCATTCCCTTCTTTCATAGCGACATCCAATACACTTGATAGGCGGCCACCGTATTGTGCAGGCATCCCGCCTTTGATTAATGATACATTTTTAATTGCGTCCGAATTGAAAATAGAAAAAAAGCCAAATAAATGACCGGTATTGTATACGATGGCGTCATCCAGCATGATTAAATTCTGATCCGGGCCACCTCCACGCACATAAATTCCTGCGCTACCTTCTCCGGCGTTACGCACACCTGGAAGCAACTGTACTGTTTTAAGAAGATCTACCTCGCCCAAAAATGCCGGAATTGCTTTTATCTGCTCAATGGGTAATACAAATCTTCCCATTTGCGGGTTCTTAACATTGGCATCCCGGATTTTGGATGTTACAATCACTTCCGTAAGTGAACCGCGGGGGACCAGGTCAAAATTCAGTTGCTTGTCCGAATCCAGTTTAATTGCAACTACCAGGGGTTGAAAACCCACATAAGAACCTACGAGTTCGTAATTTCCTTCTGTAAGCGTAAGTGAATAAAACCCGTACTGATTGCTGTTGATTCCCTTGGTTCTATCCTTTACCGAAATGGCTGCACCTATAAGCGTCTCCCCGTTTTGACCATCCCTTATATATCCACTGACAGTATATTTTTTTTGGGCAATTGCCAGGGAAGGCAATAAAATGAGTACGAATAAAAGAGATTTGTTTGTCATTATATAATAGGACAGCCGCTAGCTTGGTTATATTAAGAAAGATCCTTAATCTTAATAAATAATAGAATTGCCATTAAATACTTCTCCATAAATAAAAAGGCCCCATTTTACAAACACTAAATAGTAAACGGAAAAGGGAAACCAGGAAACAGTAAACAGTAAACAGTAAACAGTAAACAGTAAACGGTAAACGGTAAACAGTAAACAGTAAACGGTAAACAGTAAACAGTAAACCGCCCTATTGAGCTTTTATACTGTCCTTCACTTCGCCACAATGAAGCATACTGCCCTTAAATTCGGGATGATTTTTTCCGAGGTATGGATTTATAATTTCTTTAGTGTTGCTGATCCAGTTGGCTCCTTTGTCTTCTCCAAATGCCATGGGGCAATTTTGCCAATACAAGGTTTCGCCATCATAATGGATGGTTTTCAATAAAGGGTAAATATTTTCACCGATCATTCTAAAGTCCTGCCTCATTTCTGTAAGATCCGTCTCCTTCACCAGGCTTTCGGCATTGACTTTTACATCAGCCATTTGCATGATTGCACTTTCATAAATCCCGGAAGGGTCGTTTTTTAATTCAGCCAGCCTGCCGCTATCAGCCAACAGAATTAGTTTCCCGCTGGCAGCTTTTGCTATATTGGTATCTGCATTTACCAATGCATCCTTAATGCTAAAGTAAGCATTCAACAGGCTGTCTATACCAATATTGAATGAAGTGGAATGCTTTCTCGCTACCAGCGGAGTTGTTTTTTCATTCTCGGACGTTCCTTTAGCTTTTTCCCGAAAAAAGAACCAATAAACACAAAATGCTAATGATAATAAAACCAATACCCCTAATATTTTTTTCATTTATTAAATTTCACCAAAGTTACATCTTAACAAACAATCATTTAGATAGTTTAAAGTTTATGAGATTTATAAAATATTATTGATCTGGTTAATGTTGCCTTGTAATGAATTTCGCAACAGGAAACAGTATTATTTGCAGGTATTCTTTATTTGTTAAGAGGTTAAACTAAAAATTTTTTCTGCAGGAATTATTTTTCTGCCGGCGCTGAGAATATTGGCTTATTCTTTGCTGCTTTCAACTTTTTTATGTACTTTAATGGCTGAAATTATTCGCTTAAAAAAGCCTGTAGAAATAGTTTTTTAGAATTAGGTGAAACGTTCGCAATTAGTATATGAAAGCGGCCTC
>JBDTWP010000518.1:0-3893 GCA_040006615.1 Ferruginibacter sp. | reverse complement strand
CATCCCGCTTTTGTTCAAACCATGCCAGGCCAAAACCATGAGCATTCAAATTGCTGACTACATCATTTAAACCATCACCATTAGCATCATAAACAGCCATAACGGCTCCACCTATTCCGCCTGCCCTGTTTTTGTACCGGCCAAAAGGTACAGGATGATACTCCCACGTTTTTTCCTTGCTTAAAGTTTCAGGCTGCTCCCACCATCCCATAGCTCCGAGTAAATCAATACGTCCATCGCCATTTATATCTCCGGTTCCGATACCATGTGCGGTAGAGTAACCTTTTTCAGACACGGTATATTCAATCCAGGTTTTTGAAGCTTCTGGTTTTGCATACTTAAACTGCCCTTGCGAAGCATATACCAGTTCCGGCTTGCCGTCTTTATCAATATCTGTGAAAAGAGTGGTTTCACTTTGTGTACCGGGGATTGGCTTATAGGTTGCCCAACGCCTTGATTCTTTTCCGGGATTGATATAAACAGCCGGGGAAGTCCAGCCGGTTATAACATCAGGCCATCCATCTCCATTTACATCATAAGTAAATTGATGGTTAATGGGGGTAAACTCTTTAGATGGACCTACTGCAATGGCGGGATAGATTTCCTTATGCTTTGTAAAATCAGGACCAAAATGTATATAAGCGCCTGCAACAATATCCAGATGACCATCTTTATTAAAATCGGCAACATCTGCACCCCATGAATAATAAAAGTCGCTAATGCACTGCACCTTGAATCTTGGAGAAGTTTTTTCTATCGGTGTATATCTTATAGAAACGTCTTTATACATCAGGTCTTTAAAACGAACTTCACCGGGTCCGCCAACATACAATGCGATAGGCCCATATCCTGAAAGAGCAGATTCACCATCAACTGCTCCACCAATTTCTCTGCCGTCATTTAAAAAGCTGCGAATAACATTCGTTTCTAAAAAAGTTTCTATCAGGTTCCAATCATTATCACGAAAATCAGTATTAGGCGCCTTTACCGGCAAATCTGCTGGTATTGTAGGAGCATTGCGAGGTCCACCAAAATTACCTGCCCTACGGGATGCTGATGTATCCGGTGGCGGAGCCATGCGATAATTGATGCCGCCGGCTTGTCTCAATTTTTCACGTTTAATTTCTTTTCCCTGCGCATCCAATGTTATACTATACAACGCCACATCATCTTTTTTTAAAGAAAGCAAAACACCCCTATATCCATCGGCTATCTTTTCCATTCGCAATAAAATAGCCGTTTCATTATTACCCGTGGATTTGAATAAAGCATGGAAACCTACATCCTGGTAACCGGTGTCCATCACCAGCCAGCCACCATTTGAATTGGGTTTTGCTTTCCCGATCAATTCCCCGTTTTTTGCCTCCCAGTCTGCATCACCTATTGCATGCCATCCTTTAAGGCTTGATCCTTTAAAAGTATGATCGGGCATAAAGGATAATCCAAATTCAGACAAAGGGGCATCGGGTAAAGACTGCGAATAAGATTGCATAGCGCAGCTAAAAAAAAGTATGGAAAAAATTAAGGGTTTCATATAGCGTATCATTAAATGTTTTTAATTACAATCTTCAACAGGATCTTTTTATTAATTTAATTATATGGAACCGTACAAGGTGTACAAGACATTTAAGTGGATACTCATGCAGATTCCTGTATGCCTCATATGTCTTGTATGGTTGCTGTTTTTCTGCATAGCAGACAGTCATTTTAATTTATTTTTTATCGGGCAAAGCAAAGACTATATATGATCCCTTAACTCTGCTGCCCGGCGGCGGCGGTGGCGGTGGAAGATTATCGTTTTGTAACTCCTTACGTCTTCCAAATTTAATGGGGCTTGTCGCACATATCACCAGGTAATGCTTTCCATTTATTTCATACATAGCGGGTATACCATCTGTATTCGCTGGTAGTTGATATTCCCAAAGTTGTTTTCCATTATCAACATCGAAGGCATATATTTTTCCGTCTTTGCCCGTCGTAAACAGCATGCCGGAAGATGTTACAATCATACCCTGTTTTTGTGCTGCCAATATTCCTGTATGCTCTCCTCCTTTCCTGGCTGCCTCCAAATCAGTACCAACAGGTATCTGCCATTTTATAGTTCCTTTATTCAAATCGTATGCTGTAAGTGTTGACCAGGGCGGATTTATAATATAAGGAAAACCTAAACCGTAACCTGGAGGACTATAGTAACGGTCCTTGGCTACATCTGCTCCATCCGGATACGGAACTCCGTAGTCCAGGCCAAAACGACTAAATACACCTGCGGCACCAATTATTTCCCGTTGAACCTGGCCACCCGGAGCACCTCCTGAATCTACTACCGGCCCGGTAATTTTTAATGGTGCATTAGATGCAAAAAAACTTGAAGGAGGACTAACTCCATTCGTGATATAATTGTATAAATTTTTTATATCGTCTTGTGTAAACTGTCCAAACGCAGGCATTTCACCCTTACCATTTTTCACAATCTGTTGAAAATCTTTTATATCAAACTTACTTTTTAAAGTTAATAGTTCCGGCCCGGCTCCTCCCCTTCTGTTAGCACCATGACAAGCCTGGCAAACACTCATATAAATGCTTTGCCCACCGGCAACCAATCTTCCTAATTCCTGTTGTTCTTTGGTTGGCAGAGATTGCCTGGCTAATTTGCCATAGATAGATGGATAGTCGATACTGCGAACAAAAACAATTCCTTTATCTGGTATTGAAGCCGTAGCCCCCCAGCTTGCTCCACCAACAGCTCCAGGTATAGATATCGTTTCTCTCTTCGTTGATCCGGGCACATACATACCTGTAGGTATTGTATCCAGCCTTTTTTTAAATTGTACCCGTTCAGAGTCAGTAAGAAAATACGAACTAAGGTCAGCGGAGGTTATTTTTTGACGATTAAATGGTGGCACAACAGTTGGGAAGGGCTGCGTCGGCGATGTTTTTTCACCAGGCACATCGCTCGCTGGTACAGGTCTTTCTTCTATAGGCCAAAGCGGCTCCCCGGTAACACGGTCAAAAACAAAAAGGAATCCATTCTTGCTCGCTTGCGCAACTGCATCTATTCTTTTGCCGTTGTGATCGGCCGTTATTAATTGTGGTGCCGCTGATAAATCATAATCCCAAAGATCGTGATGCACCGTTTGAAAATGCCACAACCGTTTGCCCGTACGTGCATCCAGGGCCAGCACGCAATTTCCAAATAAATTATCTCCTATCCTGTCGCCTCCCCAATAATCATATGTAGGAGAACCAAGAGGAAAATAAGCAATTCCCCGCTTTTCATCAACACTTATCTCGCCCCATGTATTGGCGCCTCCAACATATTTATAAGCATCTTTTGGCCATGTATTGTAACCATACTCGCCTGGTTGAGGAATAGTGCGAAATGACCAAACCACTTTGCCTGTCATTACATCGTATGCACGACAATGCCCGGAAACTGACATATAATTTTCACCGGGTGAAAGCCCGAGGAGGATTAAATTCTCAAATATTATTCCGGGCGCATGCGCCTGCACTCTTGCTATGGTTTTGGGATCTCGCCCCAATCCTTCTTTCAAGTCCACCAATCCTTTATTACCAAAAGTTAGAATTGACTTGCCGGTGAGGGCATCGATGGCTTGCAGGTAACTGTTCATTTGAAAAAGCAAGCGCCGCTCTTTCCTGTCCTTACTTTCCCAGTAATTAATACCTTTTGAAGCAATGCCCCGCAGATTCGTATGTATCCAGATTTCTTTACCGGTAAGCGCATTCAAAGCAACAAGGGAACTATTTTTTGCCAACACATACATTATTGTATCAACAACAATGGGATTCCATTGATAGGTTCTTTCATCGCCGGTTGAATATTCCCACGCTATTTTTAGCTGGCTAACATTATTTTTATTGATATCCTCTGC
>JBDTWP010000517.1:0-3894 GCA_040006615.1 Ferruginibacter sp. | reverse complement strand
ACCGCCGTTACACCAAGCCGCTTGTTGGTCATTTCTACAATTACTTCCCGGATACCGGCGCCAGCTGTTACAGATGGCTTTTCATTTTGAGAAGCGAGGTCTGCTACCCGTAAAAATAGTCTTTTACCCAAGGCGCCGCCAGGATGAAATTTTGCAAAAGCAGCTTTGTCAAATCCCTTCATTTCCATCAGGCAAAGCGCTAAGGCGTCTCCCATCACCATCTGTGCCGTAGTGCTGGTGGTAGGTGCCAGGTTAATAGGACAAGCTTCCTGGTCAACCGTAGTATTTAAAACGATTTCGCTTTGCCTGGCTAAAAAAGATTCCGTATTGCCCACCATGCCGATCAAAATATTACCAAAATTTTTGATCAATGGAACCAATACTTTTATTTCGGGGCTGTCCCCGCTTTTACTGACAATGATTATAATATCATCCTGTTGTACCATACCCAGGTCTCCATGAATAGCGTCTGCAGCATGCATGAATACCGCAGGCGTGCCGGTACTGTTAAATGTGGCAACAATTTTCCTTGCAATAATGGCGCTCTTTCCAATTCCACTTACCACCAACCTGCCTTTTGAAGCGGCAATGGTATCCAATGCCCTTTCAAAATCAGCATTGATAAAGTCCTGCAGCTTGCTGATCGAATCTGCTTCCATCCGGATAGTTCGCAATGCTGTCTGTATGATTTTCTTATCACTCATTTTTAAAGCAGCAAACCTACTTTAATTCATTCACAACACAAAAGAGTATTGAAGTTTACGGGTGTGTTCAGAATTTTAGCCATGGTCTTGCTCTGTTACCTGATTAACCTGGAAGATCCTATATAGGATCAATAGTTGTTAATAGCAGGTGTTGTAAGATATTTGACGGGTAAGAGCGACCCGGTTCAGGAAATTTGTAAATGCAGTTAGTGCAATGTCATTTAGTTCAGAGATTAACGCATCATTAATTTTTGCTACCCACATATCTTCCTACGGGAGGGGGTTGCATTCGTGGCCCGTGCTCTCACCGGCCACGAATGCAATATCACCATACCCATTTGCATGCGGCATTGTATACCTTCCTGGGATTTAATTATATAATAGTAGTACTACTTTAAAAAAAAATGACTACCTTAAGCAAAAGGTAAAGCCTGGGTTAATTTGAAATGCAGGTAGATTGAATTAACTTCGCAATCCTTTTAAAATTCAAAAACCGGTAAAATGTTCAGTAAATGGGATTTTGCCAGCCTATCAATTAATTAAAACCAGCTTGAGGAAAAAGACAAGTTATGGCTACAGTAAAAGCAAAAACAAAACCGGCTTCTGGTAAAGAAACGCGGTTGAAAGCGGTTGAAAAAAAGGCCGTAAAGGCAATCAGCAAAGAGAAAAACCTGAATCTTACCGCCCAGTTACAGGATTACTTCGGTTTCGACGGGTTTAAGGAACCACAGGAAACAATCATTAAAAATTTATTGGCAGGCCACGACGCATTGGTAATAATGCCTACCGGCGGCGGTAAAAGCTTGTGCTACCAATTGCCGGCGATCATTAGCGAAGGATGTGCCATCATAGTTTCCCCGCTGATCGCATTGATGAAAAACCAGGTAGACCTGGTAAGAAGCTATAGCAGCAAAGACGATGTGGCGCACTTTTTAAACAGTACGCTCAACAAAGGGCAACAGAAAATTGTAAAGGACGACCTCACTACAGGCAAAACAAAAATGCTGTATGTGGCTCCTGAAACACTCACAAAAATAGAAAATATCGAGTTTTTTAAGGACCTTAATATTTCCTTTTTCGCGGTAGATGAAGCCCACTGTATCTCTGAATGGGGGCACGATTTCCGGCCTGAATACCGCCGGCTGAGGGAGATGATCGAGATGATCAATCCGCATGCGCCTATGATAGCACTAACGGCGACCGCTACCCCAAAAGTGCAAAGCGATATTTTAAGAAACCTTGGCCTGAGAAATCCACAGGTTTATATTTCGTCCTTTAACCGGCCCAATTTATATTACGAGATCTTACCAAAAATAAAGAAGGAGCAGACTATTACCAGCATCGTACGTTTCATTTCTCAAAACAAAGGAAAAAGCGGTATTATTTATACCCTTAACAGGAAAACTACCGAAGAACTGGCTGATATGCTGATGGCAAATGGCATAAAAGCGGTAGCCTATCATGCCGGGCTGGATAGTAAGCTGCGATCCGACCGGCAGGATCTTTTTTTGAACGAAGATATACAGGTAATTGTTGCCACCATTGCATTTGGCATGGGTATCGATAAGCCGGATGTTCGTTTTGTAATACATTTTAATATTCCCAAATCAATAGAAAATTATTACCAGGAGACAGGCCGTGCAGGGAGAGACGGAATGGAGGGGAAATGTATCTTATATTATTCTCATAAAGATGTGGCTAAGCTGGAACACCTGATGCGCGACAAGCCGCTGAGTGAAAGAGAAGTAGGCGCGCAGCTGATCAACGAAACCGTTTCTTATGCTGAAAGCGCTGTGTGCCGCAGGAAGATATTATTGAATTATTTTGGTGAGGAATATGATACCAGCCAATGCACCAATATGTGCGATAACTGTAATAGTCCGAAAGAGCTGATAGAGGCAAAAACAGAAACGCAACAGGTACTAAAGATCATTAAAGGGCTCGATGAGCAGTTTACCATGGATTACCTGATGCATATTCTGCGTGGTAAACCCAACCCGCAGGTAAAAATGTTCAGGCACGATGAACGGGATTTTTTTGGTATTGGAAAAGAAAAGGATGAACATTTCTGGAACTCCCTGATGCGGCAAATGATCCTGGAGGGATTTATAAAAAAAGATATCGAAGAGTATGGGGTGTTAAAGTTCACTAAGAAAGGGGAAGCATTCTTAAAAAAACCGGTCTCTTTTAAAGTAGTGCTCAACAATTTATTTGAAGGGGCTGATGCGGACGATGATGAGGGCAATGGGGCAATGGTAGCGAGCAGTGCAGCCGATGAAAATCTCCTGGAAATGTTGAAAGATCTCCGGAAAAAAGTAGCCAAAGAAAAGAACCTGCCTCCTTTTGTGATTTTTTTAGAAGGAAGCCTCGAAGATATGGCAACCATGTACCCCACCACCACGGAGGAGCTGGAAAAATGTCAGGGTGTAAGCAAGGGGAAAGCCATTAGGTATGGCAAAAAATTTGTGGAGTTGATTGCAGCCTACGTTGAAGAAAATGAAATAGAGAAACCCGATGATTTTGTAATGAAGGGTGTGGTAAACAGGAACAATAATAAGATCTTCATCATTCAGAATGTTGATAAGAAGATCCCGCTGGAGACCATTGCCAAAACCAAGGACCTTAAAATAGAGGAGTTGCTGGAAGAAATGGAAACCATTGTTGCGAGTGGCACAAAACTGAACCTGGATTATGCCATCAATGAACTGGTGGATGAGTATGAACAGGCAGAGATCATTGATTATTTCAAGGCCTGCCAGACCAGCAGCCTGCAGATAGCACAGGAAGAACTCGCAGAAAGTGAGTTTAACTGGGAGCAGTTGAAGATTATGAGGATTAAGTTTTTGTGTGTGTACGGGAATTAGGAGGGTAGGGAGGTATATAAGGTAAATAAGGTATAGAGGGTATATGAGGTATGTGGGGTATACAAGGGATATATGGCATCATTTCCCAGGCGAGTCCCCCCAGGCGCAGGAATGAGGCGTGGGAATTGTAGCATAGCCTTCCTGTGCCAGGTAATTACTACTATCATTTCCCAGGCGAGTCTCTGAGCCGTTGTTTGGTGTTTTCACCAACAACCGAAGCGACCCTACCTAGGTCTTCCACCCCTCAATTATTATAATTCAACTATCTCCGTGAGCCGTTGTTTGGTGTTTTCACCAACAACCGAAGCGACCCTACCTAGGTCTTC
>JBDTWP010000516.1:0-3921 GCA_040006615.1 Ferruginibacter sp. | reverse complement strand
ATTCGCTGCCATGTTCTGCAATCCATTTAAAGGCATTGTAGCTGTCATTTACTGCAGCCGGGAATTTGCTTTCAGGAGCAACCCGGTAATCAATTGCGAAAACAATTGCCGCATAAGTCTTTGCTTCCAACCACATTGAATGCTCGATTCCCGGCAATAAAGGTGAAATAAAACCACCGCCATGATAATTAATAAGAATTGGAAGGTTTTGTGTATGAGAAGGATTAAAAATTAATACAGGAATGCTGTCAGGAGTTATTTTTATACGTTTTACATCCTCTTTTGGATATGGTATTGGTGGTGGACCTGCAAACTTAATTTTTTCAATGGGAATTTTACGAAGTTGTTCAATTGACAAATCTTCATTTCCAATCATCTTTAAGAAAGAGGCTATTCCTGGGTCTAATTGCCGCGAACCGCAAGCTTGAGCAAAAAGAGCCGGCCGGTTAAATAAAACGGCCATGTTTAGAAAAATAATTAACATTGATTTTTTCATGATATAATTTGTTATAATGTTGAAATAATCAGTATCAATTTATAACTTTTTACGCTATTATTTTTAGGTGCTTGTTTTCACAGATGACATCTTTTTAAAAGATGTCATCTGTGAAAACAGGTGTATACTGCTTTTGTTGCGCCAACGGAGCAGGATGAATTCACCCCTATTTTTTGAATGACTGCTCGCCCAAAACCGGATCTCCAATGTATGCCCATGTTATGTTTTTTGCATAATTATTTAATACCAGTTTCATTTCTCCGGCAGTCACCACACCCATTCTTGCACCCAGGTTTTCCGCAAGTCTCCAATCTCCCATTATTTCAGCATTACCTAGCTGATCGGCAATATCCGACATTGTTTCCTGTTGTTTTGCGTAAGAAAGCAGCTGGTGTTTGCTAACATTCTCAATTATTTTATCTTCGAAAGTCCTTTTTTTCATATCAGAAAGGATCGTGCGCATGGCTTTTACGGTTTCCTGTGGTTGTGAAGTACTGGCATACATGGTTACATAAGAAATCCTGCCTTCTGACATGGATGCAGAAGGAGCGTAAGAAAGGTGTTTGGATACCCGGATAACGTCAAAAAAAATACTGTTCAAAATGGCAACTGCAATGCGAAAAGCAGGATAGTCGGGGCTATTTAAGCCAGGAGCGTTTAGAATACCACAAAGATAATTCGTGGCAATCTGACGGCTTTCTATCTTCGAGGTCTCCTGCGTAAAAAACGGGCTTTCCACATTTGCAGGAGTATATTCTTTAGCTGGAATTTCTGAAAAAGCGGCCCGTATCTTTTTTTCAATATCTGCCCTGGAAATATTGCCTGCGACCACCAGGAACATCCGGTTTTTGTTAAGCAGTGTATTATAATAATAATCCTTTACCGCATCCCGGTTTAAGCCGGCTAAACCAGCAAGTGTGCCATCGGGATTAATTGCATAAGGCGTAGCCGCGAAAGCAAATTCCTGCGCAAGCCGCCTTAGCCGGAAATCAGGGCTTGACAGTTCTTTCTTTAACTCATTAATTTTCTGTTCTTTTAACAGGTTGAACTTTTGTGTTTCAAATACAGGAGATGAAATAGCCGAAGAAAATAGTTTCCATGCTTCATCAGTATATCTTGAAATGCAGCTTAGTTTTACAATGCCACAATCTTTGTTTGCATTGCCATTCATATGAAATCCATACTCGTCGGTCTGGTCATTGAAATCATTGGCCGAGTAGTTACTTGTTCCACATTCAATTATACCTGATAGCGCCAACGATTCTATGCCAGCATTTGCAGGCGAATAATTGGTTGACCCGCCCCTGAAATACATACTCATTACCAGGGTTTCTTTTTGGGTTTGCCGCAGTATAACCTTCAACCCGTTTACCGAAAACTCAACAGTATTGTTTTGCGCATAACCTGTTGCAGTAATTATCAGCAGTATCGATAAACAGCCCGTCATGCAATATTTTAGAAAAGGAGATTTCATTGTAAATTATTTGGAGAAGTAGAAGTTAGGATCCGTTTGCAGGTTGGAGCCCCGGGGAATAATAAGTCCGGCGCAAAAGGGTTTGCCTTTAATATATTTTCTTACATATTCTTTAATGTCCCGACGGCTAACCTTGTTCAGGTTGTCGCGATAAAAAGTATAATATTCTATTGACGCACAAGCCCACCAAAATGAAAGAAGGTGCACATATTGTTCTACTTCTTCCCGCTCTTCCACCTGCGTTATGTACAGGATCCTTTTAGCCCGTTCCAACTGTTTGTCTGTAATATAACTATCGTCGTCCCACTGTTCCATTTGCTTCTGCATCGCCTGGTAGCACTCTTTGATTTTTGAGGGGTTCGGCGAAACGGAAAATGTAATGGGACCTACATATTTTTGAGAATAATAGTTGATTTGTATGTTGGTCGCCAGCCCGGTTTCCTGTAGTGCCTGTGTTAAGCCGGACATACGCTGATTCAGGATAAAAGAGAAAACATCCGCAGCATAAGTTCCCGGGAGATCGTTCCTGGTATCCGGTCCCTGCCATCGTAAAACAAGCAGGGGAGACTGAGCAAGCTGAGATTCTATGACAGCCAGGTTACTCTTCTTCAAAGGTTCGATCTCAGGTATGGGGTATTCTTTTACAGGATCAAAGGTTGAACTGGTCCAGGAACCAAAAATCCGTTGAGCTTTAGGGAAAATTTCGGTATGGTCAACATCACCGGCAATGATAAGCAGGCAATTATTGGGGTAATAATACCTGTCTTTTATGATCTCCATTTTTTCGGGAGTAGCTGACAGAATAACATCATGATTACCTATAATGTTCTTCCGGCTATAATTGCTGCCCCAAAGCATGTGGTTGATAGTATCTATCAGCACATAATAAGGGCTGGATTCATGCCTTTGAAACTCCGCGTCTACCACAGGATTTTCCTGCAGCATATCCGCTTTCTTAAACCTGGGGTAGCGGATGGCGGAGTTCATAAACTCCAGCCCCTTTTCCGTATTTGCTGTTGGAAGTGTAAAGTAATAGGTTACATTTTCTTCCCGGGTTTGCCCGTTATAATTCATATCCATCCTGCTGACAGCCTTCATAAAGTCCTCCTGGGTTTTGTAATCCTTATTCGACTTAAAAAACATGTGTTCGTACAAATGGCTCAGGCCGTTATAGGCACTATCCTCCGTAAATGAACCGTTCTTACAGGCAATTTCAATAGTGGAAAAGGGAATGGTATGATCTTCCAGCACCAGTATTTCCAAACCGTTTTCAAGTTTCTGGTAAAAAACATGTTCCGGAACTTTGGGTTGTGAATAGGCATTTGTGAGAAGAATACAGGCAAAAGCGAGCAGCAATGGTTTGTTGGGCATGGGGTTAAATAGAATAATGTTCTACGCAACGAAGGTAAATGAATAAAATTGTAGCCCTGCAACTTATTTAATTTGTTCACACCACCCAGCTTAGCCCAACACCGGTTGAGATTACCGGTTCTTTAAAAATCCTCGTGGATGCAAGAGCCAGTCTTACCATTGCCTGGTATACTGTCCCGGTAACCATTTGCAGCCCAGTTATTCAAGCCACAGCACGGGTATGATACTACTCGTGGAAGAGTTGGTTTTTCTTACGATTATCCATATAAAACTATCCGACCCGACCTTTTGCCATTCCCACTTGTTTGTCCTGCCTGTATGTTGCTATGTTAGCAGCAGCCTTATTTGCTATCGTAGTGAAATCTGCATTGTACTATTATGCACTTCTGGTCAATTCCTTTTGTTCCTGTTATCGTGTAAACTAACCTATGTTCTCCTGTAATTCTTCTTGACCAAAAACCTTTCAGCGCAAATTTCAGAGGCTCAGGTTTTCCAATTCCTTTAAACGCATCCTGGCAGACCGAATTAATTAAATCTTTGATTTTAGCGGCAATATCTTCATCATTTTCTAACCAATAAG
>JBDTWP010000515.1:0-3926 GCA_040006615.1 Ferruginibacter sp. | reverse complement strand
CAATACAAAACATAGACAGCTACAGGTTTGAAATAAAAGAACGTTTTGATTTTATAAAAAATGATGATAATAAACTAGCCCTGCCGGATATTGAAATAAAGTTGAATGATTTGTTCAGCGCTCTTCTTACTTTAAGCAAAGCGCTGGATGAATATTCCATAAAATTGCCTGAAGACACCACGTTAAAGAATACAATTCAGAATAGTATTAAAACCAAACTTGCACCTTCATTACAACGATTGATTGCATATTACGGGGCAGCGGAAACCCGGGGCTATCTTGATCATACTTCTCCTGGCGAATGGAAAATATTAAATAAACTAGTCACGGATGCAGCACAGATAATAGATACCGATGGGTTGAGCAATAACTGGTATGATGATATCACAATTGCAAATTGGAATGCATATAAAGATTCAATCGTCCCGGACGATAGTATTTTCAATAATCCTTTAACTGGATTTGCCAATGAATTTTTAAGTATAGAGCATGCAGCCAACCATAACCTGTTCACCGGTATTTTTGATACTTATCTCACTGCCTATACCAAAATTATAAAAGATGCTGAAGCGGAATTATTAAAAACCCTGGAGAATTATGATGCACATACGCCTCACTATGCGTTGTTCCTGGGTTTTCTTAAGTTATTCCGGTTTGCCAAAACTCATATAAATACCATTACGCAGCGCCACCTGGATTTTTATTTTAAAGAAGTACTTCGCCTTCAACCGAAACCTGCTGAAGCCAACAAGGTTCATATCCTTGGTGAATTAGCCAAACAGGTAGATAATTATTTGCTGGCCCAAAACACCGCTTTAAAAGCCGGCAAAGACAGCCTTAATAAAGAGGTTACTTATACTTTGGATAATGATACAGTTTTCAATAAGGCAAAGGTATCACAACTGAAAACCTTTTACAAAGCCGGTAGCACTGACACTATTTTTGAATCCGGAACCACTACGAAGAAACAGGAAAATGATGGCCGTGTATTTGCTTCGCATGTTACAAACAGTGATGATGGTAATGGCGCCGTGCTCACCAGTGCCTATAAGGAATGGCAGCCTTACGTGCACAAGATTTATAAAGAAGCAGAACTGGCGAGTATTGCTATGCCTAAAGCACTGCTGGGTATGGCGCTGGCATCGCATTATCTCTACCTCACTGAAGGCGAACGAAAAGTGTTTATCCGCTTTGTAATGAATAATAATGCCGCACTTGATGGAAAAAGAATAGAATGTTATCTCACAGCAGAAAAAGAATGGTATGAAGTTGTAGGGCCGGTCATTTCTTCCACAGGAAAAAGATTATCAGACGGCCTTACCAACTGTTCAGAGATTTCATTCATCATCCCCGGTTCGGCGCCCTCCATTGTCAACTTCAACGCTGCCGTACATGGAGGCAGCTATAACGTTGCCCTGCCCATACTCAAAATTTATTTGGTGCATGACGATATTGAGGAATACCAGTATGATGATTTAAGGGATATTTCCTTCACCATCGCCGAAATCAGGGTTGAAGTTGGCATGGATGAAACTGTTTCTCCACAAACGGGTATGAAAAATCTTTTACTTTCAAATGATTTCGGTGTGCTGGATGCCTCTAAACCTTTTATGCCGTTTGGTGGCCAGCCCAAAAAGGATACCGGTTTTGTGATCGGTCACAAGGAGATTTTCAGTAAGAAAGATGCATCGGTTAAATTAAATATTGAATGGGCAGATTTACCGCCCGATGTGAATAATATAAAATATGACCCAAATAACAGTGCCACTATTCCCAATGTTCTTCCTGGTGTGCCTGCGGTAATTCCACAGTTTTTAGAAAGTGGTATCTGGAAATCTATTACCGGGGCTGCTATTTTCAATGGAATAATTGCCAGTGTAAGGATTTTTAATACCCCGCAACCTATACCTCCAGGCTGTGTGGCAAACTACTTTGATGATTATCCAAATCTGAATCCCGAATCAGTAAATGGCTTTTTAAGGCTTACGCTAAATGACAGTTTTGGCTATAGTGATTATATCAAAGACTTTTCGCTTTCTCTCATTGAAAAAGCGCCGGGTGTGGTAAAAACAATATCAAACTCTCCAACCGAACCTTACACCCCCAAAATAAAATCTATCTACGCGGGCTATTCCGCCTTTTGCAAAAGCGAAATTTCGGATGCGACAAAATTCGTCGACCGGGAAATAAATTTCTTTCACATCTATCCATTCGGAGAAGGCGAACAACATAAATACCTGACTCCTTTAGAAGATATATACCTGTTACCACAATTTAAACATCCGGTTAATGTTGTAATGAAACAGCATATTGGCGAGTTTTATCTGGGCATCGAAAAATTAAATCCCGGAGAAGCTGTAAATATTTTGTTCCAGGTAATGGAAGGCACCAATAACCCGACGGTTGCAAAGCCTCCTGAACATATCCATTGGTCGTATTTAAGCAGTAACCAGTGGGTCCCTTTTGAATCATCGGAATACAGCGACAATACGCTTCAATTGGTGCAGTCCGGCATTATTTCATTTACCATTCCCACAAAGGCCACAACTGATAATACGATTTTGCCAGCCAGTTTTATCTGGCTTAGGGCTTCCATTACGGAAGCAGCTGAAGCTGTTTGCAAATTAATTTCGGTAGATGCACAGGCCGCTTTTGCCACATTTCAAAACAATGACAATGCGGAAAATTTCTTAGATACCGCATTACCGGCAGGCACCATATCTAAATTAAAAACGCCCGATGCGGCAATCAAGAAATTAGACCAGCCATATCCTTCCTTTGGCGGCAGGCCAAAAGAAGATGGAGATCATTTTTATATACGGGTCAGTGAAAGGCTTCGCCACAAAGCAAGGGCCATCATGGTATGGGATTATGAGCATTTGATACTGGAAGCATTTCCTGAAATTTATAAAGTAAAATGCCTTAACCACACCCAAATTGAAGATGGTATTTACAACGAAGTAAAACCGGGTTTTGTAAGCATTATTACTATACCTTCCTTACAAAACCGGAACGACGCAAATCCTTTAAAACCATTTACCCAGCAAAGCACTTTAACCAGTATAGAAGATTTTTTGCGCAAACGCATTTCCTGTTTTGTCAACCTGCGGGCATGCCAGCCGCAGTTTGAAGAGATAAGGCTTGACTTTCATTTACAATTGTATGAACAATATAAAGACATTACATTTTACACTAAAAAATTACAGGAGGAAATAACACAATATCTTTCCCCATGGGCATTTAACAGTAGCTCAAAGCTTGATTTTGGCGGGAAAGTGTATAAATCAGTGCTGATCAATTTTATAGAAGAAAGATATTATGTGGATTTTATTACCGATGTACTGATGTACGTAAAGGTGGATGAAAGTACGGATGAAAGTCTTAACATGGAGGAAATTACCGCATCAACGGCAAGAAGCATCCTCGTTTCTGCGCCTGCATCAAAACACTTTATTCATTGAAATAACCGGTGGAGATGGAAGGCCCGGGGGAATGGTTGGATATAAAAGTTATACCTGGTGATTATTAATAAAAATAATGAAGGCTGAATGCAAAAAAGCATTACCATACAAAAGAAACCTACCCTCCCGGAGAGCAGCAATTACGAGTTACTTCGCCAGAAGGGCCTGGAATATATTCAACAACTGGGCAGTAAGTTGTGGACAGATTATAATTTACATGACCCGGGCATTACAATAATGGAGGCACTTTGTTATGCAATAACCGACCTGGGTTACCGCACCTCGCTGGATATAAAAGATTTGCTTGCCTTACCCTCCCTGGAAGAACCGGATACAGAAGGCCTGTTTCCTGCTGATTATCGGCAGGCCTTTTTTACAGCACGATATATTTTAACCGTTAACCCATGGACAACGGATGACTTCCGCAAACTGCTTATCAACATTGACGGTATAAAGAATGGCTGG
>JBDTWP010000514.1:0-3939 GCA_040006615.1 Ferruginibacter sp. | reverse complement strand
TTTTCAAAGACCCGCAGACAAAATAATCTGCGGGTCTTTGATTTATGATAAGTTTTTATGGTGGTATAATCGCCGGGCTTTTCACAAAACATTCACGAAGAGAGTGCCATGAAACTCCACGAATACCAATCAAAAACAATTTTTTCAAAGTACGGCATCCCGATTCCAAAAGGAAGGGTTGCGGCTACCGCTCAGGAAGCAAGACAAGTTGCAGAAGAGCTCGGTGGCCGCGTTGTTATTAAATCTCAAGTGCTTGTAGGTGGACGCGGCAAGGCTGGCGGTGTAAAACTTGCCAAGGACCCTGCCGAAGCTGAACAACTTGCAGCACAGATATTGGGTATGGAAATCAAGGGCTTACCTGTTCGCAAGGTACTTGTGGACGAAGCCTCTGCCATCGATCAGGAAATTTATTTCGCAATTACCGATGACCGCTCCGCAAAGAAACCGGTCATGATCGCTTCCGCCGCTGGCGGCATTGATATTGAAGAAGTAGCCGCTCATACACCGGAAAAAATATTCAAAGAGTATATTGCGTCAGCGAAAGTAAACGTGTTTTATTCATATCGTTTAAAAAGTGTAAATAAGCACAACGCGGTAATAAATGAGATCGTTATTGAAAGCTCCGGAAAGCCAGCTGCAGCAACAGATCGTATCGTTAGGGCGAAGGTTTTTATTGATTGCAGTTACCAGGGAGACCTGCTTGCAGGCGCCGGTATATCCTATACCGTAGGCCGGGAATCAAATGCTGAATATGGTGAAACCTTTAATGGGGTGCAGATAAGAGACAAACACCAGTTTCCGGATGGGATTGATCCTTATAAAATAAAAGGAAAAGCGGAAAGCGGTTTGCTTTGGGGCATCAGCAATTCTTCCGCACTGCCCCCGGGCTCAGGCGATAAAAAAGTGCAGGCATATAATTTCAGGATATGTTTGTCCGGCGACCCTGCCAACCAGATTGCCATCACCCGGCCTGGTAACTATGATCCCGGAAAATATGAATTATTGCTGCGCGTATTGGAAAAAGAACCTGGCATGCCCTTCGATCAAATTATGAAACCTGACATGATGCCCAATAATAAAACGGATATTAACAACAATGGCCCTCTTTCTACCGATATGATCGGGATGAATTATGAATATCCTGAAGGGGACTATAACAAAAGAGCAGCCATACAAAAGGCGCATGAATTATACGTTAAAGGATTGCTTTATTTTATCGGACATGATCCCCGGATGCCCAAACATTTGAGGGAGGAGATGCTTAAATGGGGTTATCCCAAAGATGAGTATACCGGCAATAATAACTGGAGTCCGCAGATGTATGTGCGGGAAGCGAGAAGGATGGTGGGGGCTTATACAATGACCCAGGCAAACTGCCAGGGTAAGGAGCGGGTAACCGACGGTGTGGGTATGGCTGCCTATACGATGGACTCTCATAATTGCGACAGGATAGTAATTGAAAAAAACGGTGTGAAAATGGTAAAGAATGAAGGAGATGTGCAGGAAGGTGGTTTTCCCCCCTATCCCATTGCTTATCGTTCATTGATACCAAAGGAACAGGAGTGCAAAAACTTATTGGTGCCGGTTTGCTTATCTGCATCTCATATAGCCTATGGTTCTATCAGGATGGAACCTGTGTTTATGGTATTAGCCCAATCTGCCGCTGCAGCAGCTTCCATGGCTATCGACCACGACGAATCCGTGCAGGAAATTGAAGTAAGTAAATTGCAAGAGCTTGTCAGATTAAATCCTTTGGCAGATGGAAGCAAGCCGGATATCTTTATCGATAATGAAGACATGGAAGGAGTTACTTTAAAAGGATCCTGGAAAAAAATCATTGATTCACATAACAGCTATTCCTCTTCCTGGCTTCAAAATGATGGCGATCCGTCTGAACAAAAGTCAGTAACATTTACTCCTGGTATTACAAAGGAAGGTAGGTATAAAGTGTACACCTATGTTCCCAAAATTCAGGGGGCCTCCTCCTCTTTAGTAATCAATATTTTCAATGGAAAAATAATAAAAGAAATTTTCCTTGACCTGGAAAACATTGAAGTGAAAGGGCAAACATCCGGCGAATGGGTTTCCCTTGGGGAATATAATTTCCCTGCAGGAAAAAATGGGTTTATTGAGATCACAAATAAGAAAGCAGATGGTTTAATAATAGCAGATGCAGTTTTATTGGTGCCTTCGAAGGAATGAGCCAAATTGGGATATTAAATAATGGATACGGGATATTTTGATACTGGATATTGGAATATTGGGATATTGAGATATTTTGATTATGTGAGGGTGGTGCTGTACAATAAAATGATTTGCAGGACGTTTACAAATTTACCGGAGTTACCTGACTGTTAAATGGGTATTTGAGTACTTTAACTGCGCAAACTTCAATTTTACCAGGTACTTATACTTTTTCTTTAAAAAATGGCGATGTTCACTTAAAATATTTAATTTCTATTTATTTGATTTTAAAAAATAATTCTTTCAGAAAAATAAGATATTTCCTGTGATTCTCATTTAAAACAATTAGCAGGGGATTGATAGTTTTAGGTGTGCCGGTAACGGGATGAAACTCCGGGAGCAGTTTTGATTTAACAGATATTTTGGGTTAAAGTGTACAGGTTGGGTTAATATTTGCAGTTTGAAATCATCTCCTTTTTTGGAGATTATTCGATCTGATACTATGAAAACAATTGTCCGGGTATGTAAGGGAGGCTTGATAACCAGAGCAGGAAAAAGCCTGCTAACTAATCACTTTAACTTTAATTAAACGACTCTATTTCAATAAAAAATTGAATTGTATGTAATGATCAGTTTCCAAATTCTTTTTTCTTACTATGAAAAATCCTACTCTGCTTTAGTAGAACGTGTAAGTGGTAATCCCGTTCAATACATGGTTTGTATTGAACCTCCTAACAATTTAAATTTTCAGAATCCATTTGTTCTTACTGCCGATACAACAACTGAAAGAATTGAATATGGCAGACAGAATGCTTATGGCAGTTTGGGCTTTACGATTCTTATGGCGGTTAAATCCTACTGTTATGAAAATGGGATACCACTGGTGAAAGATTAACCCTATTATTCCCGAAAAAATCGGTGTGTTCCACAATTATAAATTTTCAATCGTCAGTTGTCCCTTCTCTTTCTCTTCCGATAATTTTTTTAATTGCTTTGTCATTTTGATATTATTATCCTTATTCCCACAATAATTCAACAGCAAAATCAACGCATTTAATTTAACAAGTTTTGCATCTTTGGAAGCCGTTTTATTTTCCAAAGTATATTTTACCATTGCCGCCATATAAATTCCTAAAAGATCATTGTTGTCTTTACCTATTTTATCACCTGCGTCGTTAATTACAATTGAATAATCAGTTGTTCCGTAAATCCATTTACCTATAAATCGTAAAGAACTCAACCTGTCCGGGTTGTCTTTCTTAAAAGGACTTGACAGTAAATAATTAGCGGTTTGCAGAACAAAAGGTTCAGCAGCTTTATAGTCTGATTTTTTCTCAAGTTTAATGAGGTCAAAATTCGGTAGGGTCTGGGCATTTATATAAGTTCCGAAAAAGGCGAAAAAGATTATAATTGAATTCTTCATAATTATTATTGTGTTTGAAATAATTTTGCCTCCAATATTTCACATTGGCGTTGGCTGGGAATTTTATAAGTACCAGCCCGGGCCGAAGGAAAATTGTCCCACATGGGCGGAATTGTGAAGATAACTTATAAAAGCTAAATTACTTACAGGAAACAAAACTGAAGCAGATCATGAACTATTGCCGAAGCATTAATTGTAAAAAGCAGTTTTTTATCATTTATTGAAAATATATTTTAGCATTAGGTATAACATTCGCAAACCTAAGCTGATAATAGGTTAGGGTTCATTTTCTTTTTTTTCTTGATAAAAAAAAGAAACAAAAAAAATCAAGG
>JBDTWP010000513.1:0-3966 GCA_040006615.1 Ferruginibacter sp. | reverse complement strand
AGGAATGAAAGGCAAACGGTACTGAATTTTATTGTTCTTATAACATTTGGATATAATCGTTACCTGCATACTATAAAATCTGGTATTCATCTTAAATTTGGTACGGGGCAACCCCTGGCTCAAAAATTTTAATGATTATCCGGATATGCCGCCGGTACCCCGGCATTAGTAATTATTAACTTTAAAAGTATATGAAATCATTTAAATTATTTCTGCTGTTTACCTCAATGTTGCTGTTGTCTTTTTCTTTTAATAAGCACAAACCAGTTTTGTATCTCATCGGGGATTCTACCGTAAAAAAAGACGATGGCCGGAGCAATAATGAATTGCAGGGGTGGGGGAGTTTTATGGAGCTTTTTTTTGATTCTGAGAAAATCACTATACAAAATCATGCAATCAGTGGCAGAAGCAGCCGGACATTCATTACAGACGGAAGATGGGATAAAATAATGGCTGACCTGCAAAAGGGGGATTTTGTGATTATGCAGTTTGGCCATAATGATAGCAGCCCCTTGGATGATACGGCAAATGCGAGGGGTACATTAAAAGGGATCAGTGAGGACATTACTGAAATTTATAATCCCATTCGTAAACAAAAAGAAGTGGTGCATACTTATGGATGGTATATCCGCAAGTATGTCAATGATGCGGAATCAAAAGGTGCTGTTCCAATAATTTGTTCACCCGTACCACGCAACGATTGGAAAGAAGGTAAAGTTCTTCGAATCAATAATGATTATGCTGTATGGGCAAGACAGGTCGCAGAAGTTTCAGGTACTTCCTTTATAGACCTGAATAATTTGATAGGAAATGAGTATGAAAAAATGGGGAAAGAAAAAACCAGCAAATTCTTTCCACAGGATGTGGCGCATACCAATAAAGAAGGAGCTCTGTTCAATGCGGGAATTGTAGTACAGGGAATAAAAAACCTGAATAGATGTAAGCTTAGAAAATATTTGTTGAAGTTATAAATAGTAATTCTTCCTGAAACATTGAAATGAGTAGTAGCATGATTCCACTACCTTTGCCGGAAATGAACATTCCGTATTGAAGATATTGGCATGATTTGTATTTTACTGGCAGCAAAGGAAGTGCATAAATTGAGTATATAAAAAGCTGGATTCAGCCTTCAAATGAAAGTAGGATTATTTATTCCCTGTTATATCGACCAGTTTTATCCGAAGGTAGCGGTTGCAACCATGGAGCTATTGGAAAAACTTGGTTGTGAGGTCGTTTTCCCCCTTAACCAAACCTGTTGCGGACAGCCAATGGCCAATAGCGGCTTCGCTAAATTGGATAAGGGATGTGATAAGAATTTTGTGAGAAATTTCAGCAATGTTGATTACATCGTGTCTCCCTCTGGCAGTTGTGTATTGCATATTAAAGAGCATTTGCTCGATATAGATGAGAACAAAGCCACATACATTCGGCAGCATGTTTATGAGCTAACAGAATTTATTGTGGATATATTGAAAACAGAAAATATCACAGCCACCTTTCCGCATATAGTTGGTATGCACGTTAGTTGCCATGGGCAGCGTGGATTGCACCTCTCTTCCATGAGTGAACTGGTTGCCCCTGCTTTTTCAAAACCTGAACATTTATTGGCCATGGTAAACGGGTTAGTTCTTACCAAACCTGAACGGGTAGACGAATGCTGCGGTTTTGGTGGTACTTTTTGTGTGTTTGAAGAAGCCGTATCCGTAAAAATGGGTAAGGATAGGATTGCGGAACATGAAGTGAATGAAGTGGAATATATCACAGGGGTAGATGTTAGCTGTTTAATGCACATGGAAGGTATTTTAAAAAGAAAGGGAAGTAAAGTAAAGACGATCCATATCGCGGAAATATTGAATGCCTGGTAGCAATACAGTGTTTTAATCCACAAAATAGCTAAATGAAAGATCACGCAACTTTATCGAAGCAATTTATATCGGACGGGCCGAGAACTGACTGGCATGATGAAACACTTTGGTTCGTAAGAGAGAAAAGAGATAAGGCTGCACAGCAGTTACCTGAATGGGAACAATTAAGAGAACTGGCATCTCAGATAAAAGATCATACACTTTCCGATCTTGACAGTTATTTATTGGCTTTTGAAAAGAACGCGCAGGCTAATGGAATCACGGTACACTGGGCCGCAGATGGTGCCGGGCACAACGAGATCATTCTAAAAATCATCCGGGAAAACAATGTTCAGCGCGTAGTCAAAAGCAAATCGATGCTTACCGAAGAATGCCATTTAAATCCCTTTCTTATTGAGCAGGGCATTGAGGTGGTAGATACGGATTTGGGAGAACGCATTGTGCAATTCAGAAATGAACCTCCCAGCCATATCGTTTTACCGGCAATTCATCTGAAAAAGCAGGATGTAAGCCAGACTTTCCATAAGTACCTTGGCACCGAGGAGGGAAATAGCGACCCGCAATATTTGACGGAGGCTGCCCGCATACACCTGCGGGATAAATTTATTCAGTCTCAACTGGCCATAACCGGTGTAAATTTTGCTATTGCAGAAACAGGCGGATTCGTAGTATGTACCAATGAGGGCAATGCCGATATGGGAACACATTCGGCAGCTATTCATATTGCCTGCATGGGTATTGAAAAAATTATTCCCAAAGCTGAACACTTAAGTGTCTTTCTCCGTTTACTGGCAAGAAGTGCTACAGGCCAGCCGATAACCACCTATTCGAGTCATTTTAATAGGCCCCGGGCCGGGCAGCAAATGCATATTATAATAGTAGATAATGGCAGAACAAAACAATTGGGCCGGCCCGATTTCAGGAACTCCCTGAAATGTATTCGTTGTGCAGCCTGCTTCAATACCTGCCCCGTGTACCGGAGAAGCGGAGGCCACAGTTATCATACCGCGGTTGCGGGACCAATCGGATCCATTCTCAACCCTAACCTTGACATGAAGGCGAATGCTGATCTTCCATTTGCGTCTACCCTTTGCGGTTCGTGCAGCAATGTATGCCCCGTGAAGATTGATATACACGTGCAATTATGGAAATGGCGACAGGTATTAACGGATGAGGGATATGCCCCCACCGGCAAGAAGGTTGCAATGAAAGGGATGGCATTTGTACTGGCTCATCCCCCCATATATCGTGTCGCAGGTAAAATGGCCAGATGGGTAATGCGAGCCCTTCCCTTTATTATCAACAATAAATCATTTAACCCCTGGTATAAACAAAGAGAATTGCCAACGGCGCCAAAACAAAGTTTCAGGGATTGGTACATAAAAAATAAGAAATGAGTTCAAGAGAAAATATATTGCGGGCTATCTCCACCAATAAGCCACCATTCATTGAATCACCTGCAATGGAAATAAAAACCGGGGAAATGGAGCCGGTTGCCCTTATGCAACAATTCATTAAAACCCTGGAAAGTATCGGCGGTAAAGCATTGCAAATCTCAAATATTAATAGTATCCGGGAAAATTTGAAGCTATCCCGGGACAGCGGTGAATATATCGTAAATACGATACCTGTATTGGGAGAAGTCAATGAAGAAATAAATCCTGCCATGGATGCCAGCTCACTGGAGCGGGTTTATAAGACATATGTCGGGGCAACGATTGGTGTCGCAGAAAATGGCGCCGTCTGGCTGTATGAAAGCCAAATGAAAAATCGCTTACTACCCTTTATTTGCCAGCACCTGGTCATTTGCCTGGATACAAAAAATATTGTCCCCGACATGCATGAGGCCTACAGGCAGATTGACATAGCCAAAGAAGGGTATGGACTGTTTTTAGCAGGCCCGTCCAAAACTGCTGATATTGAACAATCATTGGTAATAGGAGCACACGGTGCAAGAAGCCTCATGGTGTATCTGATTATCTAAACTTCCCGGGGGTGCATCCCAAATTGTCGCGGCAACAGGAGGTTTGTGGGGACACAAACCATGGCCCAGCCTCGGTCGGTGTCCCCACCGACCGAAATCAGGAGCGACAATTTGGGA
>JBDTWP010000512.1:0-3990 GCA_040006615.1 Ferruginibacter sp. | reverse complement strand
ATAACAACAAAGTGGGTTGCTTTACTTTTTCAAAGGTTACTTTATTCATAGTGGTTTCCAGCATTTCCTCCAGTGCGACCAGCGCTTCGAGCCGGTAGGGCTTATTCCAGTATTGCCTGTAGACAGGCCGGTCATCCATTGGAACATTATACATGCCACCCTTGACCAATCGCGCAATCTGCAAACCCCAGTGATTATTCAGTATCCACGCATTGGGATCATTAATTGCAATGTTGGGGGAATATAAAATAAGTGCAGCTACCTCATTGGGATAAGCTGCAGCCAGTTGTAAAGCCTGCGTACCACCTGTGCTGGTGCCCATCAATATCACATTATTCCCAAGCTGCCTGCCAATCGCAAGAGCTTGCTGAGCGCTTTTCCAGTATTGTTCAGCAGTAAGGTTCACCAGTTGTTCGGAAGTATCGATGCCATGTTCGGCTAATCTTGCCAGGTATAAGTTGCAGCCAAACTGCTTCGCAATATTCCTATGTACAGGGTCGCCTTCCTCCTGTGAAGCGGAGAACCCATGAAGGTATACAAATGCATAACTGGTTTTTTGTCTGGTGGAGTTGTTTGCCCAAACGATCCTTGCCTGATTATTCGGGCGGAGTTTGTGAACCGCTTCATTGGCAGCTACAAACTTCTCCAGGTCATTAATGGGTGGTACTGCCGGCATCGTGGCATCATACCGGGGAGTAGCCGGAGCCGGGCCAAGGAAATAAATAATGCCTAATACCGCTGCTACAATTCCCAACCTTTTTAACCAACGCATAAATTAAATTTTTATGAAGCTATGATTTTTATTTGTTGACAAAAACCGGCACCTAAATAAAAGCCGGTGTTATCGGGTCGGATCTGTGAAATTGTTCCTGATTCACCAGGTGAGAAAAACGGGAGTATCATTATTGCGTGCAATTATTAAACATTGACGATCATTTGCAAGTTTGATCTTTTTTATATCCCTTACTTCACCTGTAGCCAAAAGACCGGATTGAAATGGAGATTGCACATTAAAACGGGAACTTTCTGTGCCCAATAATATTGTGCCATATCCTGCATCGTAGCGACCTTCATAGGGTAATACTCCATAAAAGTTTCCTGCAGTAATAATGTCCGTTTTATGATCGGCATTGAAATCTCCGGTAAGAAAAGTAAATACCGGCGACCATTGCACTTCCCTTGGTAATTTGGAAAGTTTGTAATTTCCTTTGCCATTGTTCATCAGGAGAACAGAAGATAACATACTGGCTGTAAATTTTTTTGTATGTTCCAGCTTTTCCCCAAATATTTCTTCAACGGTTTGCCCTGCAAAGCCGGAATAATCCTCATACTTTTTACGCATCAGGGCTGGCAGTTGTTTTTCCAGATCCTCCTTTGCCAGGAAGGTATAGTACCTGCCATTTTTTTCGACGGCCAGCACCTGGTCCAGTGCACCATTGTTATCCAAATCGCCCGAAAACAATTTCAAAGGATATTGTTCGCTGGCATGAAGTTTTGAATTTTCCCCCCAGTTACCAACCAGTAAATCATCCAATCCATCATTATTAATATCTGCGACATGGATGGTGTTCCATAAACCGGTGGTATTTTCTAAAGCTGAAGCGGCAACACCGTTAACCAATTTTCCGTTTTCATTTTTAAAAATAGTTATTGGCATCCATTCACCCGCAATTACCAAATCAAGCCATCCGTCTTTATCCATATCTGTCCATACTGCGTCAGTAACCATTCCAACCTTGCGCAACCCGGGGGCTATTGATTCGGCGGCGATCGTAAAATTTCCTTTCCCGTCATTTAGTAACAAATAAGAATCCGGTATCTCGCTGTATCTGCCAGCAACTACTCTTCCACCAACGAACAGATCCATATCTCCATCGTGATCGATATCGGCTGCAATTGCTACCGATTTATTTCCATATAAACCCGGCAGTGAATTAGATTTTGCAAAACTTCCCTTTCCATCATTAATATATAGCCTGTCTAATTGTGATCGTTCATTATTTTGCGATTCATTGCCACCGCTTACCACATACAAATCTTTATCACCATCGCCGTCGGCATCAAAGAAAACTGCGCTTATGTCCTCACAAACTGCATCAATAGAAAATAATTGTTGATTGGTGGCAATAAACCTGCCGGAAGGGGTTTGCTGAAATAACATACCGGCCTGGTTCTTTGCTCCGCAAATATAAAAATCTTCCAGGCCATCACCATTCATATCAGCGACAGCCAGTTTTGGGCCCTGTGTAGAAACCATGTGGGGAATAAATGCCTGTACATTAAAATCATTGAAATCATTTTCCTGGTGCCGGTAAGGAAGTTGAATAGCATCAGTAATTTCTGCAAACAATTTACTTCCGGTACTATTGTCCGTTCCCGGCAATAATTGTTCATTACCGTTCACCGCATTTATATACGAAACGGTTAAGCGCTGATCGGCTTTTACCTGTTTAAACAATTGTGATTTGCCATCAGGCCATACTACCTGCAATTTATCAATAATTGAATCAGTTCCTGTGCCGAAATGAATATATTGAAGAGAGGCGCTTTCAAAACCCTTCGTAGCATTTAAGTAACCGCTCTGTATTTTATTCCCTTTAAGAAGCACACATTTAGCCCCAATACCAAACTTATTTTGTTCATCGCCTTTCAATTCTATTTCGACAAAATGATTCGCCAATTGTTGTACAGTATTGTTCCTGTAAATTGTTGCGGGTTCGTTAATATTATTGATAACTATATCAAGGTCGCCGTCATTGTCCAGGTCGGCACAGGCTGCACCATTTGAAATCCCGGGCCTTTTAATACCCCAGGCGATGGTTTTATCAATAAATTTCAGACTGTCCGTTCCTTTAAATATATAATTACTCACCTTTCCATCCGGCATTTTATTGATCACTGCTACATTTGAAGAACGGGAGGTATCCTTTACACTTCTGCCGGAATAGAATTTTATAAAATCCAAATCATTGGGACGTCTTAAAATGCCATTACTGATAAATAAATCTTTAATCCCGTCATTATCAAAATCAGCTGCCAGCGGAGACCAACTCCAATCAGTTGCGGCAATTCCGGCATACAAAGCGATATCACTAAATTTTTTTCCCCCACCCACGTTCAACTGTAAACAATTACGGGAGTATTGATGATAATATCCGAAGCTGAATTTAAAATTATAAATATCAAGAGGGTCGTCTCCGCCGGAAGATTTCAGTAACTTTTCGTCAGTAGGCAACATATCGAGTGTAATTATATCCTGCCATCCGTCATTATTCATATCGGCTATTGCGCTGCCCATTGAGAAGCGGCTTTCATGCCCGAATGCTTCCCGGTTTATTTCTGAAAAACTGCCGTTGCGATTGTTGATGTAGTAATAATCGTTTTCATGAAAATCATTGCTTACATAAATATCATCCCAGCCATCATTGTTCATATCCGCTACCGCCACATTTAATCCATAACCAATCACACTGCTGTAGATACCAGCTTCAATAGTTACTTCAACAAATTTTCTTCCGGTTGCAGTACTATCATTCCTGAATAGTTTATCCCCACTGGCTTCGTCTTTAACATGCCGCATGGAAGAATCTCCATAGGTTTTATTGGAATGAACGGAGTGATTCACCAGGAACATATCCAGGTCACCATCATGGTCGTAATCAAAAAATACGGTTTGTGTATTAAAGCCTTTTATGTCCAATCCATATTCATGGGCTCTCTCTGAAAAAGTAGGCTCAGCCGGGCTCCCGACAGGTGGGGACTGGCTTTCCCGGCCTGCTGGCGGAGAGAGGCCAGTAGCACCATTATTAATGAAAAGTTCATTGCGACCCTGAAAATTCTTATAGCCTCCAACTTCAGAAACGTATATATCCAGGAAACCATCGCCATTTACATCCGCAATGGTTACACCCGTTTTCCAGTTACCTTTACCTTGCACACCAGCCTTATTGGTTATGTCTTCAAATTGAAAATTGCCTTTATTGAGGTAGA
>JBDTWP010000511.1:0-4001 GCA_040006615.1 Ferruginibacter sp. | reverse complement strand
AACCGGCCACCCCGACCTTGGCAAGGTCGTGCTCTACCAAATGAGCTACTTTCGCGTTATTAATAAGAACTTTTCCGATTTTAGATTGACATTCCCATCACCAGCCCGAAAGGTCCATGAAGGCGGGAATTTATCCGGGCGACAAAAGTAAGATTTGTATCCGTACTACAAAATTTTTTATTTATACTGGGGATTATACAGTGTGTTTTCCGGCACATTTACTTTCGGCTTTCCCTTGTAGCGATGGCTATACATACCCATACAGCCTCCTAAAATAAAAGCGACTACCAGGAATACCTGGCAAAACCACAGAAAACGGGAGGATGATACCCAGTTGTGGGCAAAATCTTTGTGTTTGTTGTCTATTATTTCGTATTCCATACTGAGCTGTTTGCGAATCCAAAAATAAGTAAAGTGACCGAAAAAAAATTATTTGGGCTTAATAATTTCTGAAAACACATTTTTCTTTCTTATAAAATGTTGCCAAACTACGGAGGAAGGATACCAGCCGCCCAGTTTCCCTTTTCGCGATACCGGAAAAACAGACTTCTTCTGATCAAACAATAACCATTTAAACAAGAAAACATGTGCCTTTAATATCGCTATAAAAAAGCCGCTGTTGCCACCCAGCAATCCTCTCCATGCAGCGATGGCATCCAATACCATCCGGAAGGCAATGGTGGGGATGACTGATGCGAGGGGTAAATTCTTCATCAGCATCACGAGGTTGTTCCTGAAATTAAGAAAACTTTTGAGATTGCTTTCCCTGGATAGGGTAGCTCCCCCCACATGGTAAACGACCGAACCGGGATGGACATATACTTTAAATCCCGCCAGTTGCAGGCGCCAGCAAAAATCGATTTCTTCCTGGTGGGCAAAAAAGTATTCATCCAGTCCGCCCACCGCATGATAGTCTGCCGCTTTTACAAACATTGCCGCACCGGTTGCCCAAAAACAAGCCCGCACATCATCATACTGCCCATTATCTTCCTCCAGTGTTTCGAATACCCTGCCCCTTGCAAAGGGGTAGCCCAGCGCGTCGAGCCAACCGCCAGAGGCACCTGCATATTCAAAATGCCGCCGGTCGCGGTAACTCAGTATTTTGGGCTGGCATACGGCAATGTCAGCATCATTCTCCATTAATTCAATAACGGGTTCTATCCAGCCCGGCGTTACTTCCACGTCGTTATTTAATAAAACATAATAATCACTTTTTACCTGCTTCAACGCGGTATTGTATCCTTTTGCAAACCCTTCGTTAGCGGGATTGGCCAGTATTTTCACCAATGGATAATTTTGTTGTAAAAAAATGACGGAGTCATCTGTAGAAGCATTGTCGGCGACGAACAATGTTTTATTGGCATAGGTAGACGCAAGTACAAAAGGAAGGAATTTTTCCAGGTATGCTCTTCCGTTCCAGTTTAGGATAACGATGGATACCAGTGGTTCTTTTTTTGTATGGTTGATTGTATTGATCATGGTTCATTGCCTATTGCCCATTGCCTATTGCTCATTGTCCATTGCCTATTGCTCATTGTCCATTTGCCTATTGCCCATTGCCCATTGCCCATTTGCGCAAACATACTCTATTTCTTTTTTCTCATTTCTTATTTCTTAATTTACATTTGATAAAATGATCACACAATTATTCAACTGGCGGACAGCCCTGGCGATGGTTGCCATTGCGATTGTAACGGGCACGGTTTTCTATTCCAACTACCTGTCAAAACAAATTGCCGTTGATGAAAGAAATAAAGTGGATGTATGGGTTCAATCTTTAAAAACAAGGGCGGAAGCTACAGAGAAGGTGGCATTGGACCTTACCACGGCCATTACTTCCCGGAACACTACTATTCCCATAATAGAAACAGATGAACATGACAACCCTTCGGGCGAGGGCTTAAATCTTGATACGGCAGAACTAAAAAGAGACACCGGGTATTTGCGCCGGAAAGTAAAGGAATTTAAAAGCCAGCACGATGCGATCATCGTAGAAGTAAATAAAGACCCGCTGATCATCAATAAGTACTATTTCGGTGATTCCCAGCTACTAAAAGAAGTGAGGTACTACCCGCTTATCCAGCTATTGATCGTGGCGCTTTTTATCATCATCATTTTAATTGCTATCACAACCCGGAATAAATCAACACAAAACCAGGTATGGGCGGGTATGGCCAAAGAAGCGGCCCACCAATTGGGCACTCCCCTGTCTTCGCTGCAGGGATGGGTGGAACTCCTGAAAGAAAGCCCGGGAAATGAAAAGATCGCATCCGAAATGATCAAGGATGTGGACAGGCTGAAACTGGTGAGCGATCGTTTTGGTAAAATTGGCAGCACACCTCAACTGGAGGAATTCAATGTCGTTGAGCAAATAGAGATCATGGTCGCCTATATTAAAAGAAGGGCTTCAGAAAATGTAAATTTCAGTGTTTATAGCTATAATGAAAAAAGGGTTTGCGCTATGATAAACGGCCCTTTATTTGACTGGGTTATAGAAAACCTGCTGAAGAATGCGCTTGATGCCATGGAAGGAAAGGGCAGTATCCAGGTAAAAATAAAAAAGGAAGTTTCGGGGGTAGTAATAGACATTACCGATTCAGGGAAGGGGATAAGCAGCCAGCATATGTCAAAGATCTTTAAACCTGGTTTTACAACCAAAAAACGCGGTTGGGGGCTGGGATTAAGTTTATCAAAAAGAATTATTGAGCAATATCATAAAGGGGAATTGTTTGTAAAAAATTCCGAATTGGGAAAAGGAACTACTTTCAGGATCATTCTGAAAAAATAGCAGGAACTGGTATGGTTAATATAAAGGTAAATTTAAAGGTAACCAACCTTTGAAAGGTTGGATACCTGATTCATGAGAAGGGAACTATTTCCAGGATCATTCTGAAAAAATAGCAGGAACTGGTATTGTTAAAATGAAGCCACCAACCTTTGAAAGGTTGGATGGCTTTTATTATTATATTTGCAGTCCTCTTAGTGATTAGTACAAAAGCTAATACACTGGTTATTATGCGGCGATGGCGAAATTGGTAGACGCACTACTTTGAGGTGGTAGCGCCCGAAAGGGTGTGGGAGTTCGAATCTCCTTTGCCGCACAATAAAAAACCTTTCCTGCCGGAAAGGTTTTTTTACGCTTAGCCTTAACCCAGGTTTCAAAGCCAATATTTAAATGATTAATTGGGGAGAAAATTGTTATACAATTTGTTCATCCAAATTTTGTGTTCAATGGTATTTTTTCCAGTCCTATGTAGAATGATTGTAATGCCGGTAAACCCGGGGTTTCAAGTCTTATTTGATTGCAATCATTTTCTAAATTAATGTCACCCCGATGGGGTTTGTCATTCCTCCTATTGGATTCTCCTTACTATATTAATATCACCCCGATGGGGTTTCAAGTTGTTGATTGCAATTGTTTACTATATTAATATCACACTTCCGGGGTTTGAAGTGGTTGTCTCGTCCTAAAATAACCTTACAGTTTTTAATTATATCCCTGGTCTTAATTTACACATCAGGAATTATAAACCCCAGAGGGGTGACATTAATATAGCACAGAATACTTTACCAATGAAAAAACCCCAGAGGGGTGACATTAATATTGTACTGTATCTTATACTATATTAATGTCACCCCACTGGGGTTGGTCAGTGTTACTAATTATGATCTTTTACCTATATTAATGTCACCCCGCTGGGGTTTGTCAGTGCTATTAATTATGATCCTTTACTATATTAATATCACCCCGCTGGGGTTTGTCATTCCTTCTAATTGATTCTTTTTACTATATTAATATCACTCCTCTGAGGTTTCAAGTCGTAATTGATTGAATCATTTACTATATTAATCTCACCCTTCCGGGGTTTGAAGTCGTTGTCTCGTCCTAAAATAACCTTACAGTTTTTAATAATAATCCTGGTCTTACTTTAACACCGGGAATGATAAACCCCAGAGTTATACCGTTAAATTCCTAGCATTTTGCAAACAATTTTATATGT
>JBDTWP010000510.1:0-4034 GCA_040006615.1 Ferruginibacter sp. | reverse complement strand
TGTTAGGATGCATGCCGGAGCCAGTTTGTACAATCTATATCCATATTTTTTTTTACCGGGAAAATCTTATTTAAATTTCCATAATCCTATAAGTAAGTTGCTTTGCTGAAAATAGAGCCGCGCATTTTCACCGGTGATCCGGATCTGGTACCTGGAGTTCCTTTAACCATCGCTGGTTCAGATGTTATTTCTTACCGTTAGATATATTGATAATACCGTTTAATAGGCGGTTTCACTGCCTTCGTCGATTAGGGATAATTATGTTTATTATTCTAAGATTACCCTTCCGCAAAAAGTTAATAAAATTTTAAAAATTAAATCTTTTTAGGCATGAAAACATTGCAATTAACACTCGTTGGTCTCTTTTCAATCGTATTGGTAAATGCCCAGGCACCCGTCTTTCAATGGGCGAAAGGCATGGCCGGAACAAATACCAGCGAAGGAAAATCAATTACAGTTGATGTGGCAGGAAATGTATTAACCACCGGAGTTATACGAGACGGAACGGTAGATTTCGATCCTGGTCCGGGTGTTTATAATTTAACCTCGGCCGGGCAGGGAGACATATTCATCAGCAAACTGGATGCAAATGGAAACTTTCTTTGGGCAAAAAGAATAGGTAATCCATCCACAGACCAGGGCGAATCAATTGCTACCGATGGTGCAGGTAATGTATATATTACCGGGTGGTTTTCGCCCGGGGGAGTTGTAAATTCTGTGCCATTGCCTGTGGACTTTGACCCCGGCCCCGGCGTTTTCAACCTCAGTTCCCTTACTATTGCAATTTTTGTATTGAAATTAGATTCAGACGGAAATTTTGTTTGGGCAAAATCAATTATGGGTGATAACACGGAATATGGAACCTCCCTTGGTATAGATGCGAACGGTAACTTGTTTATAACCGGTGCATTCAATGGTACGGTGGATTTTGACCCCGGCCCTGGCAATGTATCTTTAACCCAGCAGGGAGGGCCCAGTCAAAGCGATATATTCATTACCAAATGGGATTTGTCAGGAAATATGATTTGGGCAAAACAAATGGGAGGTACCAGTGCGGAATATCCCTTTCAAATGGCAATTGATGCAATAGGCAACATTTTGCTTACAGGATACTTTAACGGTACGGCCGACTTTGATCCTGGCGCTGGTACCTCCAATTTATTATCTGCGGGTAGTACAGATATCTTTATCTGTAAACTGGATAATAATGGCAATTTTATCTGGGTAAAAGCAATGGGAAGTTCCACCAGTGAGGCCGCATATGGTATCACAACCGACCTGTTTGGAAATGTGCTGATTGCCATTCCCTTAGCCGGCGTTTTAGATGTGGATCCCGGACCGGGATCCACAATCTTGACAACTGCCGGAGGGTTCGATATCGTTTTCGTCAAGCTGAATGCCGCAGGTGATTTCCAGTGGGCCAGGAAAATTGGCGCTGGTGGCAACGATGAGGTTACTGCTCTTAAAACAGATGCAGCAGGAAACGTGTACATCGGCGGATCATTTTCAAGGACGGTAGATTTCGATTCAAGTCCTGCAGAAGTCATCCTGGTTGCGCCAAATGCAGGCAATATCTTTTTCAGCAAATTCGATTCTAACGGAAATTTTGTGTGGGTTGCACGGCTGCCAGGTGGCAGTGGCGATGTTTTTTCCATGTGTCTTAACGCGTCCAACGAAATCTTTTCAACAGGCTGGTACACCGGAACGATAGATTTTGATCCGGGGCCCGGCGTCTTTAACCTCACCGCCGGCGCCACGGATATTTTTGTCAACAAATTAAGCCAGGGAGGGCCGTTACCGCTTACCTTACTCGATTTTTCAGTGGAAGCTGCTACAAGGGATAATGTATTAAAATGGAAAACCGCAAAGGAAATAAATACAAAAGAATTCGAAATTGAATGGAGTGATAATGGACAGGATTTTAAAAAAATCGGAGTACAAAAAGCAGCGGTTAACAGCAATACAGAATCGCACTACACCTACCGTCATTCAACACAGGGTAGGGAAGATAATTATTACAGACTGAAAATGGTTGATATGGATGGACTGTTAACTTATTCAAAAATAATCAGGATCAGTACGATGCTCAAATCAACTGAGGTTACAACATTCCCCAATCCTGTCATTGACCTGGTAAAACTGAATATCCGGGCAATGAAAAATGAAAGCATTTTATTTCACCTGCACAGTGCTGATGGAAAAATTGTAGCATCTAAATCTTTTGACGTAATAAAAGGCAGCAACCTTTTTCACTGGAATTTACGCGCTGTTCCCGCAGGAAAGTATTTTATTTCTTCCAATAATGATCAGCTTAAAACGATGTCCATCATTAAACAATAATCCATTTGGATCATGAAAAAAATTATCAGTATACTTTTATTGTTTGCAACGCACCAGCTTTTGATGGCACAGTCTGTAGGCATTGGAACCACCAGCCCCAATGCATCTGCGCAACTGGATGTAACGAGCACAACTAAAGGAATGTTGGTACCAAGAATGTTAAGCGCTCAAAGAACGGCGATTACCACACCTGCCCTCGGGTTGTTGGTGTTTGACAATACCACCAATACTTTCTGGTTTTATAATGGCACAGCGTGGATAGAACTTACTACAGGCAGCAGTAGCCCGGGTTGGGCACTTACCGGTAATACTGGCGCTGCAGATGGCACAAGTTTTATCGGAACCCTTACCGACATTCCACTCAGTTTCCGGCAAAATAATATCAGCATAGGAAGATTGGATGCGAGTAAAAATAATGTTTTCCTGGGGGATCTTGCCGGTGGTGGAACCGAAACGGTTAACAACACAATGATTGGCGACCATGCAGGGTATTCTCATTTCGGGGTTGGAATCGGGTTCAATACATTTATAGGTTCGCAGGCAGGCTATTCCAATTCAACGGCAACAGACAATACTTATATTGGAAGCAGTGCTGGTTACTCTAACATCACATCTACCGGCAATACAATGATTGGAAAAGATGCAGGGAATAAAAACACCGCCGCAAACAATACTTTTATCGGTCACAATGCGGGAGCGCTTAACACTATCGGTACCGATAATGTTTTTGTAGGAAAGGAGGCTGGTGTTAGCAATAGCACGGGAACCGGCAATACATTTATTGGAAAAATGGCGGGAAAACTAAATACAACGGGATACGAAAACACCGTACACGGAAGTAATGCACTTTACTTCAATACAACCGGCTTTGATAACGCCGCCAATGGATTCCAGGCCCTTTATTCCAATACAACCGGTTTTGCTAATACTGCCATCGGGCACCAGTCACTTTTTTCCAACACAACGGGATTTCGCAATACTGCCGTGGGTTACCAATCCCTTAATTCAAACCTTGACGGCGATTATAGTACAGCTCTTGGATACTATGCCCTTAATAAAAATACAGGCACAGGTAATACCGCCGCGGGCAGCCTTTCCCTTGCCGCCAACACTACAGGCGAAGACAATACCGGCCTTGGAAATCTAACGCTTTACATCAACAGCACCGGGTACAGGAATACTGCGTCTGGCAGTGAAGCACTTTATAGCAATAATACAGGTCATGATAATACCGCGAATGGAAGCAAGGCACTCAGAAATAACCAAACCGGAACTAATAACACCGCCAACGGCACCTATGCACTTTTTGGAAATTCAACCGGCAGCTATAACACCGCCAATGGATACAGGGCTCTTTATAATAATAATGCAGATGGTAACTGTGCAACCGGCAGCCAGGCAATGAACTCCAACACTACCGGAATCAGCAATACTTCTAATGGCACCAGCGCCCTTTATTTTAATTCAACCGGGAACCGTAATACTGCGGTGGGTATCGAAGCGCTCTATACCAACACATCGGGAAGCAGTAATACCGCAATTGGAAACCTCGCACTACATAACCTTAGCAACACCGATGGAAATACAGCTTTGGGCGGCTATACATTAAGATTTTCTACAGGCAACTGGAATACCGCCCTGGGCTATAATGCATTAATAAATGTTACCACAGGTTCAAATAATATCGGTATAGG
>JBDTWP010000509.1:0-4035 GCA_040006615.1 Ferruginibacter sp. | reverse complement strand
GCAACAGCTTCATCAAACAGGCCTAAGCTTACACCTCTCAACAAATGCTTCAGGAATAATACGCCCTTAAAGGAAAGGATACGACGTACAGTGTCGGTAGGCTGAGCACCTTTGTGTAACCAGTCCAATGCTTTTTGCCTGTCGATCTGCACGGTTGCAGGGACAGTCAAAGGATTGTACGTACCAAGTTTCTGAATAAATTTGCCATCGCGTGGGCTACGGGCATCTGCTACTACGATGAAGTAGAAGGGTCTTTTTTTAGACCCGTGACGTTGCAGTCTCATCTTTACAGCCATAAAAAATAGAAATTTTTTTGGGTTGTTAATAAATAGGGTTTCTTTAATTTTCCTTAAAAAAGGAAGGCGAAGATACTAACCTCCCTTTCAAAAACCAAATTCAATTGTTTAAATTAATAAACATTTAAAAAAAACCTTCCGAAATCCTTCTTTTCTTTAACACAATCCCGGGGTTCATTCCAAATTGTCGCTCCTGATTTCGGTTGGTGGAGCGCAGCCGAGGCTCCGCCGTGGTATGTGTCTTCACAAACCACCTGCTGCCGCGACAATTTGGAATGGGTCCCCAATCCTGATAAATTGAAAAACAAGGAAATTTCCCGGTAAAAAGAAACTACAGTAATATTAAGGATAAAATTACTCAATGCGGGTTATTAATTAAATAATGAGCCAATTTAAATTTATCACAACAATACCTGAAATATTGGTTCCTAAACTTATTAAGAGATATCGATCGGATTTGATAAAGATCCATTTGTGTGGGTAGTTCATACCAGGATGCCAATCTATCGTTTTATGAATTCAATACCTTCCATATTCATAAAATAATTTGGGATACAGGTAATCATTTTATCGTCTTCAATTTTAAAATTGATACCTTTAAAACTAACCTGTTCAAGGGAAGGATTGAGTGTAAGTTTAAACCGGCTATTACCATTATTTTTATCCTTCACAAGTGTAACAATGTCGGGATATAAAGGGTGTTGTACATAGATGGTATCACAATTCCGGAGATCCGCTTTCACTTCACCATTACTGTCCGAATATACCGACTGCTCAATGCCATCTGTAAGGAAAATACACAGAATATCCTTTAGTAAATATTTATTGGGATGTTCAAAAATGATCGAATATCCGCGAGCTTGTTTAGATTGATCTGTTATTGAAAAATCCTCTCCGGCCTCCTTGTCACTTTTGAGTTTTAGTGTATCGCCTTCCACAAAAAAACTACCGGTAGCATTGCGATCAACCGCCCCATAAGAATAAAAGAATTGAAATTTGCCATTCGCTGAAAAATTAAACCCTGCAACCATTTCCTGTCGTCTGAAATAATACTCTCCCTGGACCATTGATTTCGACATGGTCTTAATATTTACCAGGAGCAATAAATAAATGATGTATTCCTTCAAGATTGCTGATTTAAATTGAGATTTTGCACTCCTATCGCTTCCCCATTCCCGGCATTTTACCCATGGGCATCTTATTCATCATCTTCATCATCCCCTTCATTTGCTCAAACTGTTTAATAAACTGGTTTAATTCAGCAATATCTTTTCCGCTGCCTTTGGCTATACGCAATTTTCGATTAGGATTAATAATATCGGGGTTGCGACGTTCTTCCAAAGTCATTGAATTGATCATTGCTTCAATGCCTTTAAATGAATCGTCATTAATATCAACATCTTTAATTTGCTTACCCACTCCTGGGATCATTCCCATCAGGTCTTTCAGGTTTCCCATTTTTTTAATCTGCTGCAACTGGGTTTTGAAATCTTCAAAGTCAAATTGATTCTTACGGATCTTCTTTTCCAGTTTTGCCGCTTCAACCGCATCAAACTGCTCCTGCGCTTTTTCAACCAGGCTAACGATATCCCCCATCCCGAGGATTCGTTGCGCCATCCTCTCCGGGTAAAATACATCCAGAGTATCCATCTTTTCGCCGCTGCTGGCAAACTTGATTGGTTTGTTGACCGTGTACTTGATGGATAGGGCGGCTCCACCCCTCGTATCACCGTCTAACTTGGTAAGTACCACCCCGGTAAAATCAAGGCGCTCATTGAAAGCCGCGGCGGTATTTACCGCGTCCTGGCCGGTCATACTATCCACTACGAATAAAATTTCCTGTGGGTTTACCGCTGATTTGATATTGGTTACCTCGGTCATCATCACTTCGTCTACAGCTAGGCGTCCCGCGGTATCTATGATGATCACATTTTTATTTTTAGACCTTGCTTCCCTGATGGCATTTTGTACAATGCTTACAGCATCCTTATTCTCCCTTTCACTAAAAACGTCCACACCGGCCTGCCCACCCAATATTTCCAATTGATCTATCGCCGCAGGCCTGTAAATATCCGCTGCAACGAGTAATGGTGATTTCCCCTTTTTCGTCTTCAGATAATGGGCCAGTTTACCGCTAAAAGTTGTTTTGCCACTACCCTGCAATCCCGCAATTAATATAATTGCCGGATTACCGCTGATATTAAACTCACTTTCACTGCCCCCCATCAGTTCGGTTAATTGATCCTTAACGATCTTTACCATCAACTGACCCGGACTAACAGCGGTCAAAACTTTTTCACCGAGTGCTTTTTCTTTAATGATATCGGTAAACTCTTTGGCAATTTTGTAATTAACATCCGCATCTACCAATGCTCTGCGGATATCTTTTACGGTATTGGCGATATTGAGTTCGGAAATCCTACCCTCGCCTTTTATATTTTTAAAGGCTATTTCAAGCTTTTCGCTTAACGAATTAAACATAGTTGCAATTGATTAAATGGTTAAAACAAAGAAGTGAACTGAAAAAGTTCACTCTTGATTTTTTTGCAAATGTATGTAATTATGAAAGAAAGGCCGATTCATTATAACCGCCAAAATCGAAAATCACAAATCACAAATTGTCCTAGGCCCCTAAATAGGTTCTTAAGAGTTTGCAACGGGAAGCTGATCGCAATTTGGTAATTGCCTTGTCTTTTATTTGACGTACTCTTTCCCTTGTGAGACTATACCTTTCCCCGATATCTTCCAGGCTCAGTGGATGATCTACCCCGATTCCGAAGAAAAACCGGATAACATCTTTTTGCCTTTCCGTTAATGTACTTAGGGAGCGGTCAATTTCCGTAGACAATGATACCCTGAACGAAAGGTGCATATCAGTACTTTCTGCATTCGGATTTTCCAACACATCTATCAGCGATCCTTCTTCTCCATCCGCAAATGGCTGATCCATACTTATATGACGGGCCGCAGCACCAATGGTAGCGGCCACTTCCTCCGTTTCCAGGTCGAGCAGGTAAGCTATTTCTTCTGATGTGGGCTCACGTTCATATTCCTGTTCTAATTGCGAATAGGCCTTACTGATACGATTGGTGAGCCCAACTTTGTTTAAAGGCAAACGTACAATTCTTGATTGCTCCGCCAATGCCTGCAGAATACTTTGACGTATCCACCATACGGCATAAGAGATAAATTTAAATCCACGCGTTTCATCAAACCTTTGCGCAGCTTTTATCAGCCCTACATTCCCTTCATTAATTAAATCAGGTAATGTAAGTCCCTGGTTCTGGTATTGCTTCGCAACAGAAACCACAAAACGAAGATTAGCTTTTGTTAATTTATCCAGGGCAAACTGATCGCCCTGCTTTATAAGTATAGCCAGTTTAACTTCCTCTTCGGGGGAAATTAATTCTACTTTTCCGATTTCCTGCAGATACTTTTCCAGACTTTGGCTCTCACGGTTAGTGATAGATTTAGTGATCTTGAGTTGACGCATACTCATATGGCCGGAAGTTTTAAGTGTTAGGTTAAAATAAAGGTATGGAAATTAATCAGGCAAACATATTATTAAACGTAATTTATGATAATAAAAATATGTTACCAAATAAAAAATTAATAATTTGTAAGGTTTGGCAGGGTAAAAAAAGGGTTGTTTAATAAATCGATATAATAAGTTTAACACAATAAGATAAAAAAATATTTTGTCGCCTCGATTATTTTGTTATTATTGCACTATTCTGTA
>JBDTWP010000508.1:0-4055 GCA_040006615.1 Ferruginibacter sp. | reverse complement strand
AAAATACAAATATTGTTTGAATAAAAAGTAACCTTTATTTATTTACAATTCCTAAATATTACTGTATAAAAGAAAGCAATCTATTCAACCTTATAAAAAAAAGGCTTGTTAGCAAGTATCCTAAAGAAGTAACCTAATAGTACCGTGATATTTTTTATATATCCGAATAGGTTTTTCCAACTATATTTTGTTTCACCGAAATTAAAGATAGTGTCGAGTGTTAAACAAAAAAGGAAAACCGGTATTTCAAAAACATACACGCCAATAATGATTAGGTACCAGAATATACCAAACTGTTTTCGAATCCGGAGCATGGAGGAAACAATGATTTGCCTGCCTTTCACATTCCAAAGGTTTTTACCGTTTTCATTTTCCGTAGTACTGTAATAATCTGTACTGCTGCCACCGCCGATATGTATTACCCTGGGTTCAGCAAACAGCAGCAATTTTCCATGCTTCCTCAATCTTCCGCACCATTCTATTTCTTCGGCGTACATAAAAAAATCATTGTCAAACTGACCGCTTATTTTCAGTACATCTTTCTTTACAAGGATATAGGCCCCAACGATCCAGTCAACCTCAATAGTATCAGCAATGGTTTGTACGCTTGGTATGGTCGATTTGAAACGATAGCCAAGCCACCGGATCAGCCTGCCCAGATAGGGAAGGGGCAGCAGGGTATTCAGACCACCTTTTATAATATGTGCTCCTGAAATTTGCGTGGTACTATCGGTATTTAATAATTGTACTCCACAGCCCACCGCTTCCGGGTGTTGTTTTAATAAAGTAATACTTTTATCAATAGCATTGTCTAAAATAATGGTATCAGTATTCAATATTAATATGAATTCCCCTATCGAAATTTCAATACCTGCATTATTTGCCCTGGCAAAACCTGCATTGTAATCTAAAGGTAAAAAGTTCACCTCCGGGTATTTCGGTAATACAAGTTCCTTACAATTATCCCTGGAATTATTATCAACAAGGATTATCTCAAAACTATATTGCACAGTTTGCCGGTAAATACTTTCAATGCAGTCCAGTACCAGTTGAGCGGATTTATAATTTACCAGTATGATTGAGAGATCCATGTTCAATATTTAAAAATCACCGTGGGTAAATTTGCCAGGATATGCATCAACAGGATTGCCGGAAATAAACCTTCATTTATTGCGCTTCGAAGCTAACTTCCCTTATGGGATGTGGGCTTTAATATAAGAAATGCACAAATGAGCAAGGCAATGATTGATATTATTCCTGCGATCAGGGTGACGATGTTTCCCAAATGATAGGAAGCTGGCGCAAATATAAATTTGATGGTATGGCTACCCGCAGGAACACTTAAACCCCTGAGGGCATAATCAACCTTTACGATGGGTGTTTCCTTTTCGTCAATATAAGCCTTCCATCCATTGGGATAATATATTTCGCTAAAAACCGCAAACTGATTGGTGGATGCTTTGCTCTGGTAGGTAATATTATCATTTAAATTTTTAATTAAACTAATACTGGCGCTGCTGTCATACCCGGGCACAAGCGATACTTTAGGTTGCTCTCTTTTATCTATAACTACGGTATCTTTTGAATGCAAACTGTCCAATGCCAGCATTTCCTCATCAGCATTGTTCACATATTTTATTGCTTTTACAAACCAAACAGGTCCGTTGGCACCCGGATTTATTTGTGCAACTGGTTGATTGTTCTGCCCATTTATGATAAAGTATTTTGTGTTAAGCATATTGAACACTTCCATATTGCCTTTGCTCAACTGATGTTCAATCAAATCATTATAGAGGCCCAGCTTCGCGGGGCTGTACCCTCCAACTGAATTGTGAAAATAGGAGGTACGGGAATCCTGGAATGGATCGCCGCCTGCCTGGTCAAATACCCTGTAATAACCCGTATCCATCTTTATTTGAGTATCTGCAGCCGTAGGTGTAAAGCCGGATAAATAATCTTCAGGAGTAGCATACCTGCTTTTATTCAGATACCTTGAGGAAACGGCGATCAGATCTATAAAGGAAATCAGTGCCAACAAACTAATGGCTGTTACGGGGGTTATTTTCCTTTTACTCCCAAGCCAGATGATCGCCCCCCCTAATGCAAAAAATATAAACAACCTAAGTAAATCACTCCCAAATAATCCTTTTCGGTCTTCGATTAATGATTTATTAAAACTACCTGCGAGGGCATTTGCCCGGCTGGTTATATCGGCAGACGGCGGCTTACCCTGGCTCATGGATTGTGCCAATTGTTCTGAAATAGTTTTTTTTGCCTGCCTTGTTTTTTCATTCGTAAATGTAGAAGTGAAATAGACTCCTGTAAGTATTACCAGCACCGCACCACAGGATATCGCTGCATATTTTAACTTTTTTAAAA
Organism: Ferruginibacter sp.; assembly: GCA_040006615.1. Taxonomy (GTDB): domain Bacteria; phylum Bacteroidota; class Bacteroidia; order Chitinophagales; family Chitinophagaceae; genus Ferruginibacter. The sequence goes on along the minus strand of JBDTWP010000508.1, from coordinate 1,676 downwards.
GGATATTTTGTTCCATTTTGCCATAAAAAATTTCCTGCAGCGCAAGCGAAGCGATCAGGGCAAATGTGAATTGTGGCAAAACCATCGCCATAGAAGGTGCCCTGAATTTATTAAATGCGGGTAAATGATCAAATAAAAAATAATTTACAGCAGCAAAATTACTGCCCCATGCCAGCACAACGCCGATAAGAGTACCTGGAATTAGCCAGCACAAATATTTTTTTTCAACAACGAAAAGGCCCGCAATAAACAGCATGCAAATAATCGCTCCAAAATACACAGGACCTGAGGTGTTTGGCTGATCACCCCAATAAGGCGACATATAGCGGTAGAAATAATTGATGGCATCATTCGGCAAACCCGACTCCTGGAGGGCGGTAATAACCTTACTGTTTTCACCAAATTCAGCAGGATCGTTACTGCTGCCATAATAACTGGGTAAAATAAAAGTGAATGTTTCTTCTTTGCCATAACTCCACTGAAAAGCGTAATCTTTCTTTAATCCGCCCGGCGACAGGTTTTCCTTTTTTTGATTCAATGTCAGTTCACTTCTTCCACCCCTCATTGTTTCTTTTGCATACTCATTGGTAGGTAATAATATCACGGAAAAAGCGCAGGCACTGATAGTAACTGCAACGATCGCAAGAGCGGCTACGGTAAAAAAATGTTTAAAGTCTTTTGTTTGAAAACTGCGTATTAAAAAAGCAATACCCAGGCAAATAAAAAGCAACACAAAATAATACACTATCTGAACATGGTTTTGATAAAAAAACAAATTGCTTGAAATTAAGGTAATGGCAAAACCCAATATTAATTTTCGTTGCATTAACAAAATAATACCAGCCAGCACCAGTGGAGCATATCCCATTGTGGCAAATTTGGTTACATGGCCCACCGCGGTAATAATGGCGTTATAAGAGGCAAAACCATATGCCAGGGACCCTAATATCCCTATCCAGGGTTTTAATTTTAATACCTGGGATAATATATAAAAACAAATACAGGATAAAAAGAAAAGACTTGCCGGTGAGGGCAAAAAGAGGGTAAATAAATTATGCATCCAGAGTATTCCTACATTATATGTTCCACCAAATAAAATTTGAAATGTGGGCATTCCTCCAAACATGGAATTGGTCCATAAAGGGTACCTTCCATATTTTTCAAAGAATTCAATTGATTGCTGTGTCATGCCTCTTGTACCCAGCATATCATGCTGGCTAACCACCATCCCCTGAAAAACAGGCAGGCAGTACACAACGGCGATAACCAGGAACAAAACCACCGCAATAGCGTGTGGTAGGATGTTTTTTAAATTAAAATTCTTCATGAAGCGATTTGATTATGTGGCGGCAAATTAACATAAAAATTTTAAATCCGCCCTCATACTACCCCAAACGGGTACATTCCGAATTCTTCCTGCTTTGAAAGCGCGACAAAAGGAGTATACAGCGCAATAGTCGGAAGTGGTTTCATGAATTGTCTCCAGCTTTATCCGGAGGAAAAATAAACTTATTCATTCCTGGCTTTAGCCAAACCAACCAGGAAAATGCTTAAATCCAATTCGGCTAAAGCCGTAGTTTATTGCATTTTTCTATAATCCACAGGCTAAAGCCCAATGTCATTAAGGGCTTTTAAATCGTGCATTCGTCCCTTTGGGGACGATATATGGGTAGAAA
>JBDTWP010000507.1:0-4071 GCA_040006615.1 Ferruginibacter sp. | reverse complement strand
CAGCCTCGGTCGGTGTCCCCACCGACCGAAATCAGGAGCGACAATTTGGGATGCATCCCTTCCCGGCTATTATTTTTCTTACTTAAATAAACTTCAATAAATTGCAGCCTCATATTATAAATATTGCTGTATGAAAAGATTTTGCCTTGCCTGCGATCTAAAAGATGATGATCAGCTTATAAAGGAATACGAAGCATATCACCGGAAAATCTGGCCGGAAATCTACCAAAGTATCGTCAACTCTGGGATTGAGGAAATGGAGATATACCGGGTAGGCAACCGGCTTTTTATGATCATGGAGGTGAAGGATGATTTCAGTTTTGAAGAAAAAGCGATGGCGGATGCCTCCAATGTAAAAGTCGCTGAATGGGAGCAATTAATGTGGAATTATCAACAGGCATTACCGGTAGCCAGGCCTGGTGAAAAATGGATACGCATGGAAAAGATATTTTCATTAACCTGAATTTTAATTTTACTTGGTATAAATATGCTGTCATTGAGTTTGAACGATAGTAAAACAGGGCAACCGAAGAATTTTGGGCCCGTTCCGCCAGGATTAAAAAATATTATTGTAGTATACTCATAACTATCAGACCTTTGGGCAAAAAATTAAATAATGTTTAGCCTCTCAAATAAAACAATCATCATTACGGGTGCTGCAAGTGGTATCGGCAGGGCGGTTGCGATAGTTTTTGCAAAACAGGGAGCAACTGTTCACTTGCTGGACATGAATGAAGAAGGCCTTACAGCAGCAGTTAAGGAAATCCGGGAAGAGGGTGGTATTGCAGAACTTCATTTGGCGGATGTTACCAGCCAGCCTGCGATCAAATCTTTGTTCGGGAAAATTGGCCATATTGATATCCTGGTAAACTGCGCAGGTATCTCAAATATTGGGAAAGCTGATAACACATCGGAAGAAGATTTTGATCGTATATTCAACGTGAACGTAAAAGGAATATACAATTGCCTGCATGAAGCAATACCGATCATGAAACCTAACAAAAGCGGCGTGATAATAAATATGGCATCTGTTGCAAACAATGTAGGTTTGCCCGACAGGTTTGCCTACAGTATGAGTAAAGGGGCGGTGCTGGGCATGACAATGTCCGTTGCAAGGGATTATCTCAGTGACGGTATCCGGTGCAACTGTATATCACCGGCCAGGGTGCATACACCTTTTGTAGATAATTTCCTCGCAAAAAATTACCCGGGTAAAGAACAGGAAATGTTTGATAAATTATCTAAGACACAACCCATTGGACGCATGGCCAAACCCGTAGAAATAGCACACCTCTTATTGTACCTGTGTTCTGATGAAGCTTCATTTATCACCGGTTGCGATTACCCGATAGATGGGGGGTTTATAAAATTAAATACGCCTTAAGGACCATGGATTAAAGTCTGCGGTTCGGAGTGTATGGTTCCGGATCATCAACCAGTACTCATCACTCATTTCAATTAAAACTATAAAGATGAAACTAATTAGGTTTGGAGAAATTAACAAAGAAAAACCGGCCATCTGCCTGGACGGAATAAATTATGATGTATCATCACTTATCAGGGATTATGATGAAGAATTTTTCGTTAATGGAGGATTGTCCCATTTGGCCTGGATGCTAAAGGATAATAAAACGACATTACCCGTAGTTTATGAAGGCGCAAGGATTGGGTCGCCGGTTGCAAGGCCATCAAAGATCATTTGCATCGGTTTAAATTATGCGGATCATGCAAAGGAAACGAATGCCACTCCCCCTCCTGAACCTGTTATTTTTATGAAAGCGACCACAGCCATCATCGGCCCGTTTGATGATGTGATCATTCCAAAAAATTCAGTAAAAACAGATTGGGAAGTGGAACTTGCGGTCGTGATAGGAAAAAAGGCGGGCTATGTGGATGAAGTCAATGCGATGGAATATGTTGCCGGTTATTGCCTGCACAATGATATCAGCGAAAGGGAATTTCAACTGGAAAGAAGTGGTACATGGGACAAAGGCAAAGGTTGTGACACATTCGCTCCCCTTGGACCCTGGCTTGTAACCAAAGACGAGATCCCGGATGTGCATAACATAAACCTTTGGTTAAAAGTGAATGGCCGGGCAATGCAAAATGGAACAACGGCCAATCTGATTTTCAATATTCCCTTCCTGGTTTCCTACACAAGTCAGTTCATGACCTTATTACCCGGCGATATTATCTCCACAGGAACGCCGGCCGGTGTGGGGTTGGGATTCAATCCTCCTGTATACTTAAAAGCAGGGGATACGATGGAATTAGGTATTGATGGTTTAGGAAGCAGTTCACAAAAATGTGTGGCGTATGAAGCGAATTGATTCACACCAGCATTTCTGGCATTTTGATCCTGTTCGTGACAGTTGGATCAACCAGGAGATGGCGTTGATCCAAAAGAATTTTTTACCCCGGGATCTTCAACCGCTGCTGCAGCAAAATAATCTGGATGGCAGCGTGGTGGTACAAAGCGACCAAACGGAAAATGAAAATGAATTTCAATTAAACAACGCCGCCGGGTTTGATTTTATAAAAGGTGTGGTAGGTTGGGTCGACCTGCAGGCTGAAGCTGTTGAGGAAAGACTTGCTTTTTATAGTTCTTTTAAAAAAATGAAAGGCTTTCGTCATGTTCTGCAGGGTGAAGCAGACAGGGCATTGATGCTAAAACCAGCATTCATGAATGGCATCAGCAAACTGGAAAGATTTGGATTTACCTACGATATACTCATTTTTCCCGACCAGCTAAATTATGCCGCTAAACTGGTTGCCGCATTTCCCGACCAAAAATTTGTAATCGATCATATTGCCAAACCGGACATTAAAGAACACAAAACAGGTGACTGGATAAAAGATATCCGGGCATTAGCCGTGTATGAAAATCTATATTGCAAAATTTCAGGCATGGTTACGGAAGCTGACTGGAAGAACTGGAAGAAGGAAGATTTTAAGCCATACATGGATACAATTGCGGAGACATTTGGAACAAACCGCATAATGTTTGGTTCAGACTGGCCGGTTTGCCTGGTAGCCGCATCATATCAACAAACGATTGATTTGGTAACCGGTTATTTTTCTACTTTTAGTGATAATGAACGGGATCTTTTTTTTGGATTAAATGCTGTTCAATTTTATAATCTTTAAAAAATTTAAATATGGATCTTGATTTAAAGGATAAGGTAATTATTGTAAGTGGGGGAGCCAAGGGGATCGGCGAAGGCATTGTAAAAGTGCTGGCCGCAGAAGGGGCAATACCGGTGATTGTTGGCAGAAACGAAACAGACAACAATAAAACAGTAGGCGAAGTTGAAGCTGCTGGTGGCAAGGCCTTCCAGGTGGTTGCTGAACTATCTGAACCGGCTGCAAGCGAAGCGGCCATTAGTGCTGTGCTTGATAAATTTGGGCACATTGACGGACTGGTAAATAATGCAGGTGTGAATGACGGGGTAGGCCTGGAGAATGGAAACTATGATAATTTCCTTGCATCCCTGCACAGGAACCTGGTACACTATTATTTACTGGCGCACTTTGCCTTGCCCGCATTAAAAATTTCTAAAGGATCAATCGTAAACATTACTTCAAAAACCGCGGATACAGGCCAGGGAAATACCTCCGCTTATGCCGCATCCAATGGGGGTCGCAATGCGTTAACCAGGGAATGGGCCGTAGAATTATTGAAATATGGAATTCGGGTTAACGCCGTCGTAGTGGCTGAATGTTTTACCCCTTTATATGAAAAGTGGATCAAAACCTTGCCCAATCCTGAACAAAAGCTAAAAGAAATATCATCAAAAATACCATTGGAAAACCGTATGACCACTGCGGAAGAAATTGCCAATGCAGTGGCATTTTTATTATCCCCAAGATCCAGCCATACTACCGGGCAACTGGTATATGTAGATGGGGGATATGTCCATTTGGACAGGGCATTGGCGAATGCTTAGAGGGTTGAGGTTGAAAGTTGAAGGTTTGAAAGTTGAACCATCAACCATCAACCACCAACATGAACCATGAACCATAAACCATAAACCATAAACCATAAACCATAAACCATAAACCATAAACCAT
>JBDTWP010000506.1:0-4085 GCA_040006615.1 Ferruginibacter sp. | reverse complement strand
TTGTCCCTCTTTTTTATATTTTACAACTCACAATTTTATCCCTTGTGGAGTATAAATCCGGACAGGTCGTAATTGCTGGTGTACCAGGTATCCGCCGCGGTATGAGCCAGGTAGGGTGCAAAGTATTTTATGGCGCTTTGCATATAGTACCTGTAAAATGGCGTGACAGAAAAGAAGGGCGTTATTTTAACTGAGGTTTCTATATCGGCGGTATGCGCGGTAAGGCCCCAGTCATCATGATAAAAGCGGTAAAAAGAACGGATGACGATCTTATCACCTAAAAAATAGTTGGCACGTACTCCAATGGGTATTTTAAACCGGTTTGAAGGCAGGGACTCGGCCTTAAGGGTATGGTCATTAAAATAAACACGGTGAAAAGGTAAGCCTAAATAGCCGTTTTGCCAGGCAAGATCGAGCGTAAACAGCAATTGCAGGTTTCGATTTACCACCTGGGAATAAGAAAGCGAACCACTAAAAGAATTTCTCGGGGTGCCGGCATAATGCTGGTCATCCTCCCGGCCGTTTGTAATAGGTCCCGTTCGCAGTTCAACAGGCATAATTAAAGAAACCTTATCAAGATAAGCCTGTGCTTTTATACCGAATTCCCGGTTATTATTTTTTGATTTTTTTGAAAAACCTGCCCCGAATCCAAATGACTTGTAATCGAATTCTGTGGAGGCAGATGCATTCAATCCAAAGGTCGTTCCTTTTTTTTCATTTTCAACTGACCAGGATATAGATGGATAAATACGGATATCGGCTGAGGATGCAGAAGAATTAGCCTTTGAATCAACCTGGTCGGAAGAAGCCGAAGTATATGTATCAATTCCCGCTTCAAGCGTAAATGAATGCTTACGATACCGTTTGTCGTATTTCGCAAATTTAACATCAAAAATATTGGCAAAATCTGTTAATTTTTCAGTACCGATACCACCGGTTACGGAAGAATTATTTCCATCCTGGTGGTAATAACTACTCACCAGGTTTACTTCCTCCAGTTTTAATTTACGGATTTTATATTGTGTTGAATCCTGCGGAGGATTGGATTGTGCAAAAACAGCCAGCAGGTTGAGGTACAAGCCAACGACCACCAGGCAGATCTTTTTCATGTGATGAGTGATGAGTGATGAGGGATGAGGGATGAGGGATGATTGATGAGGGACGAGAGACGAGGGAGGTGTGACCATTGACCTTAATTACACCCGCATCCTCCTCCTGTTTTACCTCCATTTGCGCCGGAGGCTCCTTCCCTGTAAGATTGAAAACTCATTTCGGTTTTTTGAATCTTCCGGTTGTCCAACACCATTTCAGCATCGTTCAATTTACCTTTTTGGTATTCTTTAACAGTTGTGCAGGAACTTATGAAAATGAGTATTGCAACTGCCATTGCAACGATGCCGGTCATTTTTTTTATGCTCATAAAATATTAATATTTGCTGATGTATAGATATTATCCTTGTCGTCAATAATGATACAGGCGATACCCTTTACCTGGTTGATCATGTGCAGGCCAACTTTTATACCCATGATCATTACGGGCGTTGCCATTGCATCTGCAATTTCCGCGTTGGGGCCAATTATGGTTACACTTTTAATTCCATGCACCGGCAACCCGGTCCTTGGGTCAATAGTATGGGAATATTTTTTCCCGGCAATCATAACAAACTTCTCATAATTACCCGATGTTGCAACTGACATATCGGTAATATTGAGCCAGGAAAAGGGAGTTTGCAACCGGTCAGGACATGCAATGCCGATCGTCCATGGTTTTCCGTCGGGCTGAAATCCCCAGGTAGTAAGGTCACCGGCGGCATTTACTATTCCGCTGCTGACTCCATTTTGTTTCAGGATATATTTAGCTCTCTCTGCCGCATAACCTTTGCCAATACCGCCAAAGCCAATGCGCATACCCTTTTCCTTTAAAAACACGGTACTGTTTTCGGAGTCGGTGATCACGTTTTTGAAATTGATCAGCCTCACTAATTGTTTTGCAGTTTCCACCGAAGGCAATGAAGTCATATTTTTATCAAAATTCCATAATCGCCTGTCAATGGAACCATAGCTGATATCAAATGCCCCCTGGGTGATCTCAGATATTTTTCCTGAACGCTTCACCAGGTCAATAAATTCTTTATCAACCTTTACCGGCCCAATTCCGGCATACCGGTTTACCAGGTTGGTCTGGCTATTTTCATTGTAAGTGGTGAGTAATCTTTCGATCCGTTGTATCTCTCCTATAGCGGTCTCAATACAATTAAAGGCCCAGGATTCCTCCTCTTCCGTCGCCACTACACTTATTTCAAAGCGATTGCCCATTAACCTGAGCACCCGTCTAAAAATTGTTGGTGTTATGGTAGCAGTATCATTTACGGGCATCGCATAGTGACTTTAGCTGTTGTACAAACCCATCGGGTCCCGTACCAGGTAACCCATCCCACTCTTTTAAAATATTACCATCCGCATTTAATAATAAGGTAAGAGGAAATCTACCTTTGGAGTTGTATTTGTCAGCAAGCACTTCATTTTGCTTCACTTGTTCTTTGCTTAATTTATTTTTATTGCTTCTCGGAAAATCCGCATTTAACAATACAAGGTTTGACGCGGCGAAATCTTCAAATAGGCTGCTTTCAAATATTTCTTTTTTCAAACGAATGCATGGGCCGCACCAGTCGGATCCGGAAAAATTTAGTAAGATCAACCGGTGTTTGTCATTAGCGGTGGTTTGCGCTTCGTCAAAACGGGTAACCCAACCCGGGGCAGGTATTACAGAAAAGGCAAATAAGAGAAAAGCAACAATTTTCATCGGAAATATTTAGTGCAATGTAATACCAGGAATAGTATCAATTGTTTTTGCAATTTTCAATTAACGTATTTTTAACCGATTTGCCGGAATTGAATGCTATGGACCCAAACACTTCATATTTCTACTGCACCGGTGTTGCAACATATTCTGGTGTACCATCGGTTCAATAGATGAGGGAGTGCTTAAAAATGGTTGGGTGACCGAAATAATTTATTTTTGTGGAGCCAACCAAATTCCAAAAACCAGCATCTATATATAAACATCTAGCCATTAGTGACCAAAACAGATAATCTTATCCAGGGATGTATAAAAAGGGCATCGTTATGCCCAAAGCCAGTTATATGAATTATTTGCCCCGAGGATGCTTGCAGTGTGCCTCCGGTACTCAAAAAACAAAGAGGAAGCAGAAGAAATTTTACAGGAAGGATTTATTAAAGTATTTATGTTTCTTCACCAGTTTAATTTTGAGGGTTCTTTTGAAGGCTGGATAAGAAAAATAATGGTGAACTGCGCCTTACAAAAATACAGGAGCAAAACCCGGTTGCACGCAGTGGTGGACATTGAAACCAATCAACCGGAGATCGCTGCGACTGAAAATGTAATTGCACAGATCGGGACTAAAGAATTATTGAACATGGTTCAACAGTTACCCGCCGGTTTTCGAATGGTTTTTAACCTGTATGTTTTTGAAGGTATGAAACACCGTGAAATTGCAGGCCATCTTGGCATTTCCGAGGGTACTTCCAAATCGAATCTTTCAGATGCAAGAGCGATATTACAAAAAGCCGTGAACAATAGTTCGCGGGTAGCAAAGAAAAATATTATATGAAAGAAAATTTACACGATATAGATAAATTATTCAGAGCCGCCCTGGAAAACCAGGCAGAACCGCCTTCTTCAACTGTGTGGGACGCCATTGACAAGAAACTTGACAAGACAAGGGTTGTTGAAATCAACATGAAATACGCCCGGTTGAAAAAAATAGCGATTACTTTACTGGTACTTTTGATGGGTGCAGGCGTTTACACATGGAAAACAACCAGGGAATTTGCTAAGTATGATAATAAGACAAGTATTAAACAAGACAACAGCACCAACTCATTAACAAATTCCCAAAACAGGCAGGACAATTTAATTATTTCCAATATTTTAAATACAGATGAAACCCTTAAAACTGAAATAAACAAAAAAGATCCCGGTAAGCAGGAAAGAAATGCAAATGGGCTTCTTAACACTACTGACGGTACAGAAAATACTGCTTTAAAAAATTTACCCGGCTCAT
>JBDTWP010000505.1:0-4112 GCA_040006615.1 Ferruginibacter sp. | reverse complement strand
ATCAAAATAGCACCCTAACCCTTTATCCTTCCACACCGGGAGCAAAAGTAAGTGTAACTTTCAATTCATTCAGGACACAAACACAGTATCGTGATGCTGCAAATATTAATATATTTGATGACGATATACTTTATGTGTATAATGGTAATAGCACCGCTGCCACTCAGATCGAAGCATTACAGGGGCTAGCGGAAAACAAAACAATTATTTCAACAGCAGCCGATGGCAGCTTAACTTTTAAATTTGTCTCGCATACACCGCATCCCAACTATACACCTCCAAGTGGCAGCAGGGCAGGTTGGTCAGCATTTTTTTATTGTGGCACTTTAACAGCACCAGTTGTAAACAGTATCACGTTCACAAATGATATTAAAAATCATAAGGGGTTCGAACCTTATCCCCTTTATTCCGGTTCTGCTACTGTCACAAACAATCCCATGAAAATTTGCGCTGACGGATCAACTGCAACATATATAAAAGTGAACGTTTCAAATACAACAGGAATAAATTTTAAAATCCTGGATGATGCAAACAACGTTGTAACAGATGCCGTAAATAATACTGCAACAGATCCTGGAAAATTTGGGCGACTGGGAATACCTTATACTTTTGGAGGGAATGTAGAAGTTGCGTATACGCATCCGCAATACATGGACAGAAGCGGTGTAAGCAGGCCCTTAAAGATAAAAGTTTATTATGGTGAAAATGAAATTAGCGGGATTGATTTTCCTTTAGATATTTATCGTGCACCTATAGTATTTGTTCATGGTTTTTGTGGTGATAGAACAACTTTTAAAATAATGGAAGATTTGTTACTTAATAATTCGTTATATCCACAATTACCGAATTCCCCTTTGATTCACCGGATAGGTTATCAAATGACAAGTTTTTTTAGTTTTATGACTAATAGAAAAAAAGTCCAAAATGGCATAGACGAAGTTTTGAAAAAAGCAAGAATCGCAAATTATTCTGCAGGTAAGATAATTTTAATTGGACATAGCATGGGAGGGATATTGTCCCGCCTTTATTTACAAGGTACTTATAGTGATTACAGATATGATATATCAAAATTAATTACAGCAAATACACCTCATTATGGAACTCAATTTGCAAATAATGTCTTGACTGCTTTACCATATCTTCGGACGGCAATTGCAATTTTAGCACCCCCCGCAGTTGGAAGTATATTCAATACCATAACTAGTCAAAATAGCCCTTTTTTGGGAGCAATTAAAGACATGCGTGTGAATTCCTCTCCTATAATGTATAATTTAAACAAATCTCAATCTGGTCAGGCTAAAGTGCCCTCGGTTACCTTGAGCACGGATCAAATTGGTGATAATAATGCATTTGCAATCGCAATCCGTTCCCTTTTACATATAGTTCCTAATATATATAATGGTGAAACAAACGACCTGATAGTTCCATTGACTTCTCAACAAAGTGGAATAGCACTCGAACCAACAGTTCCGCATCAATGGCATGTAGGTGCGGGGCAAAATGTTACTATTATGAGTCAAATCAGAGACCTGATAAATGCAGACCCGTCAGCCAATCTCTTTACGATGGGGGGGTTTCCTACTAATAAATTACAAGTACCTTCAATAAATCAATCATCAAATCAAAATATAGCAAAAAAACTACAAACGATTGATTCAATTAAAATTATAAATCCTACTCCCGGACAGGCATTTAACCCAAATGATAACGTGAATGTAGATATATATTATAATGGGAATATTACTCAAATGGCATTGATTGCCTATGGAAACAGCATAACCCCAATAACGATTGATACGGTTAATGTGAGCCATCTTATTTTTAAAATTCCGGGCAATGCTGTTGGAACACTACATGTAGTTTTATTAGCTGGGAATTCTACAAGTTGGCTTGCACAGGATACAACAAATATTCAGGTTACTTCAACTAATATAGCAGATAGTATCGTTATAAATCCAACCGTGGTAAATCTACCGCTTGGATTATCTGAAAATATTACTGTCAATGGATATTTTAACGGGACACATGACAGTGTTAATATAATAGGTGCCTCAGGATTAACAGTTCAATATGACCCGGCATTTCTTTCTTATGATGGAGAAGGAACATTTAAAGGGATAAATATCGGTGCCACATACATTATTTATAAATATCAAAGTCATTCGGATACCGCTTACGTTTCAGTTTATAACGACTCATCGGTTCTCACAGCTTCTTTTGACTACTCATCACAGAATATATGCACCAATAATTCTGTAACATTTCAAGATCAGTCCTTAGGATTAGCTGTAAGCCATCAATGGTCATTTCCCGGAGGTAATCCTTCTATGTCCACACTATCTAATCCTGTAGTGTCATATTCAACACCTGGTTATTATTCGGCAAGTCTAAAAACTACGTTTACTAACGGGGTTGATTCAATTTTAATAGACTCTTTAATTCATGTTGGTTCGCCAAATACAACTATCAGCTCAGGGAATTGGAATGATCCATCCATTTGGTCCTGTAGTTCTGTGCCCTCCTTAAATGATTCAGTAGTTGTTGCTTCGGGGCATGTTGTAACACTTAACAATTCTTCACAAATCAGGAAATTGTATGTTGAAAATGGTGGCTCAATATTATTAAATGATACTTCCGTGTTATTTGCGATTGGAAGTAATTTAGATAAAACAAGCCCCGTGATCTGCGATGGCTCAATGATTATCAATAATGGTAAAATGAAAATCTATGGAAATTTAAATCTGACAGGCGCCAGTGTATTCAATATGGCAGGCGGCAACCTTATAATTGATGGAAATACCGGACAGATTTCAACAAGTATTCCTGATGGGCAACATCTTTTCAATGCTTATTCAGATGCCGGCAATTTTCTTTTTTCAGGAGGTGCGTTGCAGTTTATTAATCCCCCATTGGGAGAGAATAGCCAGGCAATCAATTGCAGCAATAATTTCGATCCTCAAAGTACGGTTATATTTGGAGATGGGCTTTCAACTGTTGCAAGTAATAATCCCAATGGATTTGGAGGTAATCTCTTGCCTGGCCAAATAGGCAAAATGATTCTCGATGCAGCTACAATTGGAAATAACAGGGTATTCAAAAATTTAAGCCCACTTATAATTAAAATAAGTTGTGACGTAAAATCCGGGAAGTTAATTCAGGGAGCACTTTTACAAATAAATAATTAATAGACGGCCTCCCAAACTATTTAGGAGTTAGTGATTGAACCCTTTGAATAATATTTTTCATCAGTAATTGAATTTAAAGTTTAAAAAATTGTTTCTTCCTAAGAACCAGGTTAAAGAAAAGATATTTGGACACCATTTGTTATATTCCTTTCAAAATCACTGATGAAAGATATAATAATTACCCGCGGAATTCGTTATTTTTATGCCATCCGTTTATTTAACAAGATCAGTCAACACAGTTTGAAAAATTACCTCACCCTTTTATTGTTTTCGCTATTGATCATTTCCTATTCCTTTGTAAATGCACAACCCATTACGGGCTTTTGGAAAGGTAAGATCGACCGTAAAAATGTAGAACTTAAAATAGTAAAAAGCGGAGATAGCCTGACCGGTTCCAGCTACTATTACGAATCGCCCAACAGTTACAGGAGATATAGCATAAAAGGCTATTTTGACGAAAGAGAAAATAGTGTGGTATGGTGGGACGATCAATTAATTGAAGAGAAAAAAACTAAAAGACTTTTCCCCTCACCAGGTTCCACGCCCTATATTTCAACAGCCGATTTTAATTGCCCCGGCGGCACTAAAATGTACCTGAATGGAAACACTGCTTTAAAGGAAAAAGAGGAGGAGCCCAGGGGACCGGTTGATCTGCAAAAATCCAGCGCACATACCTTCAATGACGAATGGGATTTTGTAATTGATAATTATACCGTCGGCACAAACGACCCTGAACTGATTGACAGTATCGGTAAACTTGTTTTTAAGAAACCCGTATCCGTTGAAAAACCAGTGGTTGAAAAAAAGCCACAAAAGCCCTCTCCCAAAGATCTGACGGTACAACCTAAAACGAAGGTGCCCATTGCTCCCACGAAAAAAGAACCTGCGGTAAAAACTATGCCTGAACCTGTCAAAGAGCCGGTTATC
>JBDTWP010000504.1:0-4147 GCA_040006615.1 Ferruginibacter sp. | reverse complement strand
GTTTCGCGATAGCCCAGTTAAGAGAGACATTTAACAGCGAGGCAATGGAAATTATTATCCCATTTTCAATCGATTACCCCCAGAAAGAAATTACAATTTCCATTCCCCATGCAGGTGATAAGAAAAAACTCCTGGAACTTTCTGAAAAAAATGTAAATTATTTTAAAGATGAGCTTACAAAAAATAAAATGTTACTGTTAGAAAACAAAACATCGGGAGAGATCAATGATGTATTGTTACAGCTGCAAAAAGACCTGCAGCTTGCAGAAATCCCCACTTATATTGAATGTTTTGACAATTCCAATTTCCAGGGAAGCTACCCTGTATCTGCAATGGTATGTTTCAAAAACGGGCAACCAAGCAAAAATGATTACAGGAGATTTAATGTAAAAACAGTAGAAGGAATTAATGATTTCGCTACCATGACGGAAGTTGTTTACCGGCGTTATAAACGGCTCGCAGAAGAACAAAAACCTTTTCCGCAATTAGTAATTATTGACGGGGGTAAAGGGCAGTTAAGCGCGGCAATTGAAAGCATAAAAAATTTACATCTTGAGGGCAAAACCACCCTGGTTGGGCTGGCGAAAAATGAAGAAGAGCTGTTTTTTTATGGTGACCAGGAATCTAAAAAGTTACCATGGGATAGTGAGAGCCTTAAATTGATCAGGAGGATACGGGATGAAGTTCACCGGTTTGGCATTAGTTTTCATCGCAATCAGCGAAGCAAGGGCCTACTGAAGAATGAATTGGATTACATCAACGGAATTGGGAAAGCCACCATTGATGCGCTTTTAAAAAAATTTAAATCGGTAAAAAATATTAAAGAGAAATCCCTTGATCACCTGGCGGAAGAAATTGGCATTTCAAAAGCTAAAATGATAAAAGAATATTTTAGCGCTGCCGATACTTCGCGTAAAAGCAGCTTGTAATAAAATATAATAATTTTATATTATTGAAAAAGTCCACGATCTTATCCATGGGCCTTTCCTATATCATACAACAGCCATACTAATAGCTCCATAGATCCTGCTCATAATTAAAAATCTTTTCTTTTATTCTTTCACCCTCCAAAAGCTGGAAAACTCCATTCTCCTTGAGGGCTTTCTGGTCTTTGATCGGAAGATTAAAGGGATTATCAAGCGTACTCTTAATGATACGGCCACTGAACATCCTGCTTTCAAACAGTTCTTCCCAACTCATTCTTGCACCAAAATTCTTGCCGTTATATACTTCATATTTGGCGAAAATTGGCCTCATATCCGGGTAATATACCCAAAACAATTCTGTTTCGCCCAGGTCAACGCCGGCTGAGGTAATTACCCTTTTTATTGGGGCAATACCGAGTATTCTCCAAAAAAGCCGTGAACTTTCCTTATCAAAAATTACTTCTTCCTTTATTCTGAATTTATAAAAGGAATCCAGGTTCACTTCTCTTATTACTTCTTTGGTGCCACTTTTATTTCCAAGAGAATCAAATATATCAACAACCTCAATTCCGCCGGAAATTTTATCAGCCACCTGTGAAATTGTATAAGGTGTTGTAAACCTGTCATCAATAGCATCGAAAACCGTTACGAGGCTATCCTGTATTGCTTTCATTAATATGGAGATAAACCTTTGATCACCGTTGTTTTCAACCGCAGAATAACGGAAGGGCAAATTCATTTTTTCCCTCGTGTCAATTTCACGCCAGATCTTATGGCGGTAAACAGCATCATCAACTCTTATATGTTCGTATGCCAATGGAACCCGATCGAGGATATCCTTGGTTTCCACCGCTTCATCGCGACGAAGCGACTTTTTAAGTTTTGGTATTGGCAAACTATCAACCCTGGGAGCCCGTGGAGTAGCAACCACGGAAGCCACAGAATCAATCTGTGCAGTGGGCGTTATATTGGCTTTTGTTTTTCCCTTTGTTGTTTTTTTTGTCATATTACGCACAGTTCCTTTTTTTACCGGCTTCTTCTGCGCCTGCGTCACACTAATGCACAAACACATAAAAACAAACAACATAAGAAATTTTACAGAATGCTTTATCATAGCATGATTTTTTTAAAAATTTAATATAACACAATACCTACACCCTGTATGGTACGCTGCTTCCCATCGGGGCCCTGAACTTTAACTGCGTCAAAAGTAACACTTGTACCAGGGCCAGCTCTTTGAATTAACGCACTAAGTGGTGATAAATTGTTACCGGCTAATGTTGCTGACTGAACATTTGCAAAATTTGCACCTGAAAAATAAACCGTGGCGCTAATTACATTGAATTTAGCATCGAAATCAAAATTCTCCAATTCAGCACGACAATATTGCTGGCTTTTAAAACTCCCGGAAGTCATCCTTGTTCCACCCGGGCCCACTTTAAATATCGGATTTGGGATTTCTTTTACTCTAAATTTAAATTGAGTAGTTTTCTGATCGGCTGTAACATTAATAGCGGCTTCTCCAATCGTAGTTACTGTTACAATCCTGTTTCCATTAGATCCGCTTAAATTTCCTCCTGTCATCATTACATTTGTTTTATCCCATCCGGAACCAGATGAAATCGTAATTGGATTGGGAACGCCTATATAAAACACATTCATTTTGTCGAGCATCACAGCTGCGCCACCAGGTGTTCCTACTACGTAATTAACTTCCTCCGTTTTTGTTTGGGGCACGCCTTTCTGGTCAAGATAATGGATTGTTACCAGCACTTTTTTTGGCCCTGCACCGCTGGCAGATGTCTTGTAAATTCCCTTACCATCTACTACAGGAACATTTGACCCTCCAATCGAAATTTGCGGTTGTGCTGCAGAACTATATGCGCCAATTCCTGCAGTGATGGTGATTTCCTGTCCCGGCATTACATAGTTTGAACTTTGTCCCACTAATACGCCGGTCTGATCAAATTTTATAACCACCGCTCCAATTCGTTCATGGCAAAAAGTAACAACCTGGTTTTCCGCATTCTTAATATTGTTTTGAAATTTACTCAGCAGTGTTAGGCCTGCCACAGTAGGGGTCATATGAAAATAAGCGTTTGTAAAATCCTTTTTTGTTCCGTCCAGTCCAATCGGGGGATCCACATCCACCGGTAAGGTTTGCCCAAACTTTGTATTTATCAGGGGATCAATTGCAAGCATGGCAGCCCTATATGCTTTAAGCCTGGTTTCCAACTCTTTGCCCTTACCTTGTGTTGCGAATAAATGAGTAGCGGCCTCAAGGTTATCTTCCTTAAAAGATTCTTTTCCTTCAACTATTTCCAGCCCCGCGATCGTTTTCAGTTCCTTCTTAAGACCCTCGATATAATTTGTCATATCATCAGACAATGTTTTTGCCTGCTCTGCTTTCGGCTGCCATATTTGTGCATCTGCTTTTGTTTTCTCATCAATTAATTTATCACTCAGTGATTTATATAATGTATTGTTTGCAGCAGCAAGGTTTGTACTTGAATTCTGCAAACTTTTATCAACCACTTTAAAGGCGTTCAGGATCTCACTTGATACATTTAGCGCCAACAATGCTGTTAGCACCAGGTACATCAGGTTGATCATCTTCTGCCGGGGCTCTTTAGGTAAAGCCATAGTATTTCAGATTTACGATTGTTTTAATGAATTGTTTGTTTAATTTATTTATTCATCAGTTGTAACGAAATACATCTTGCTGGTTTCGTTAATGAGGATCAATAAAAATGCTTATTATTTTACCTGCATGGCACCTAACATATTGCCATATACAGCGTTCAGTTTACCCAGGTTACCCGCTAACAATTTTATTTGATCTTTGGCTTTATTAGCATCATCCACACTGTTCATCATTGCACTGCTTGCTTCTGCCATTTTACCGTAAAAACTATTTAATGCTTTCAGGTGATTGTTACTTTCCTTCAATTCCAATTCGTAAATGGTGTTTAAACTCCCCAGGTTTTTAGTGAGTACCTGTACCTGCTCATGAAAACCTTTTGCACTTTCAGATACGTTGTTAAATGAGGCCATATTAGCGGCGCTATTATTAAAAGCTAACGACATGTTTGTAATTGCCGTAGTGGCTTCCTTGGTTTTGTTGCCAAAATCGTTGGTAGATTTTACTACATCCCCGATATCAGACAAACCACCGGCGGTTGCTCCTAATTTAGAAATACCTTCACCCAGCTTTTTTAAAT
>JBDTWP010000503.1:0-4149 GCA_040006615.1 Ferruginibacter sp. | reverse complement strand
CGCTGCGGCGGACAAACCGAACAACTACCATTTTATTTCTACCCACATGCTGTCCGCTGCGGCGGACAAACCGAACAACTACCATTTTATTTCTACCCACATGCTGTCCCTACGGGACAAACCGAACAATGATCATTCCATTTCTACACACATACTGACCTACGGAACGAAAATTATATGAATGCTATTTGCATGCTACCCATATATCGTTCCTATGGAACGGGTTAGAATTATTCCTTAACTAAATGACATTGACCTAAAGCGCGTTGTGTAAGGTGGGGTTTGTTTATAAGGAAAAATTTGCCCGTGCTTCCATATTATTTATAATTTAACCTGCTACTCCTAATGGTGAGAAGTAAGTGAAGATTCCCACAATGATCGCTACAACAACCAGGGATAATATTACATCCCATTTGTTCCAGCTTGCACGGCTTGCAGCCCTGTCTGCGGCAACTGTAGTTGCAAAAGTTAAACCTCTTATCTGTTCTTCGCCAGGCTTTGGTGTGAGCAAACTTACTATTACCATTACTGCTACTGAAAAGAGGAATAAATAAATACAGAAGTAAAGAAAATTGATCGTTGCAAAGTCATGAAGAACACCGGTTAGATTTGTTTGCATCAATTCCAGTGTGAGCTTTATTAATCCAATTATAAAGCCAATTACCAAAGCGCTAAAAGCTCCCTGTGCATTAAGGCGTTTAAAAAATACACCAAGCAAAAAGACGGCGGCGATCGGCGGAGCCAAATAAGACTGCACACTTTGCAGGTATTGGTATAAGGTGCCCGATATTCTACCCATCAGGGGTATCCATGCCATACCAAGCAATACAACCACCCCTGTTGCGATGCGCCCAACTCTTACCAGTTCCTTATCACCCGCCGCGGGCTTCATTTTTTGATAAATATCCATTGTAAATAAGGTAGAGCAGGCATTGTAAACAGAGGCCAGCGAGCTCATCAATGCGGCCAGCAATCCACCCGCCAATAAACCTCTCAATCCCATGGGCATGATCTCTTTAACCAGGGTAGGAAAAGCGGCGTTGTTGTCTGTTAAAGTTAATGTTCCCTGGTTAACCATTGCAATTGTTATCAAACCGGGAACCAGGAAAATAAAAAAAGGAAGCAATTTTAAATAGGCGGCAAATATGGTACCCCTTCTTGCTTCCCGTTCGTTTTTACCCGCCAGGCAGCGCTGTACAATATGCTGGTCGGTGCACCAGTACCAAACGCCCACAATGGGTGAAGCAAACAGTATGCCCAGCCATGGAAAATCCGGATCGCTTAAAGGACGAAACATGTTGAGTTTTTCTTTCGGCACAGCATTGATCATTGCATGCCATCCGCCAACCTTGTCTAATCCTATAAACAACAATACTGCGGAGCCAAACAATAATACAATTGCCTGGATAGCTTCAGTATACATCACCGTATGCAATCCTCCCAATATGGTATAAATACCCGTTACCACCACGAGAATGATGGCGCCGGTCCAGAAATCCACTCCCAGGAATGAATTAAACACCAATGCTCCGGCAAAAATGGTTACGGATGCTTTGGCAATAACATAACTTAATAATTGAATAATCGATAACAGTCGTCTTGATTTTGCGCTAAAGCGTCTTTCCAGGAACTCAGGCATTGTGTATACCATGCTACGCATATAAAAAGGAACGAATACCCAACCTAGTACAAGAACGATCCAGGAATGCAATTCGTAGTGACCCATAACGAGGCCCGATGTGGCGCCGGTTCCCGCAAGACCCACAATATGCTCCGAGCCTACATTGGAAGCTAAAATAGATGCGCCAATAACCCACCATCCGAGATTACGGTTAGCTAAAAAATAATCTGATGGCGACGCTTTGCTTTTTCTTATTGACCAGACGGAAATACCGGCAATGATCAATAAATAAAGAATTACAAAAAGGATATCAACTGTTCCCAGGAAATGCATGATCGTTGGTTTTGCCCGAAGGGCTTCTTCGGAGGTTTAGAAATTATTTTAGATATACCGGTTAATAATATTTTCGGGATACGCTATAACACCTCTTTCCACCGCTGCTTCTCGATGAACCATTGTAAAAGCTTCAAGGCCGCTTCTATTACTTCCTGTTTAATTCAAGGAATATTTTATAAATGATTTGTCGCTTTAATTACTCATTAGTAATTCTCTTTTATTTATTTTTCCTGTAAAAATAGGAATCTTTAATCATCTTTAAATGTGTTGCTCCTGACCTGGAGCAATTCACATTCCGGAAAGTTGTGATTGGCGGGGGCACCGACCACCTGTTTTCACAGATGACATCTTTTAAAAAGATGTCATCTGTGAAAACTAATAGATAAACGCCCTTAAAAATTTTGCCTGGACGAGGTATTGTATCCTGGTTGCGGCAGCCCTTTGAACAGGTATATGACATGAAATACCTGCGGTTGGAAAATCCGGAGTATGGTAAATATTTCCTTCAATGGGAGAAGGATTTTCCCGGGAGCCTGCATTAAAAGAAGATAGAAATATCCGCGAAATAAAATAAATCAGACGTATTTTTTTCATATAACAATTAGCGGTAAAAGAATTTAAATCAAACTACATTTGTTAAAATGTGCCATTTCAGCCAAAGCGGTATGGACCGTCCTGCCCGGTAGTCCGGGGAACAATCTTTATTAATCAACGCCGGATTTAAAACTCCTGTTTAAAATCAATATGAAAAAAATATCTATCTTAATCCTCATATTCCTTTCGGCATTAATGGCTGTGGCGGAAGACGGTTACAAGCTCTGGCTTAGATATATACCGGTAGAAGATAAAAAGCTGCTGTTATCTTACAAACAGGCAGCGGGCGAAATACAAATTAATGACAATACGGCCACAATACAGGCAGCCAGGGAAGAATTATCTGTTGGACTCAGGGGAATACTCGGGGCCAATATATCGGCCACAACCGTAGTAAGGAAAAATGGAACAATACTTATCAGTAACGCGGAGTTAATCGGAGAACTAAGGAAAGCACTGGAAAAAGACCTGGAAAGTACCGGTACCGAAGGGTATATTATTCTTTCCAAAATAATCAATGACAAAAAATGTATCGTTATAACTGCTAATACAGATATAGGAGTTTTGTATGGTGTATTCCATTTCTTGCGACTGTTGCAAACCCGCCAACCCATCACATCATTGCATATCATCTCAGCTCCCAGGGTAAAACTAAGGTTGCTGAATCACTGGGATAACCTGAACCGAACCGTTGAAAGAGGTTATGCGGGTTTCTCATTATGGAACTGGCACACATTGCCCGTATATATTGATCAACGCTATATTGACTACGCCAGGGCTAATGCATCCATCGGTATTAACGGTACTGTTTTAACCAATGTAAATGCCGATGCAACCGTTCTTACCAAACCTTACCTTGATAAAGTAAGAGCACTGGCGGATGCATTTCGTCCATTTGGCATCAAAGTCTATCTTACAGCAAGGTTCAGCGCACCCATGGAGATTGGTTTGTTAAAAACTGCTGACCCGCTGGATCCTGCTGTGCAACAATGGTGGAACAATAAAATGAATGAAATCTATTTACTCATTCCCGATTTCGGGGGCTTCCTGGTGAAGGCTAACAGTGAAGGTCAGCCTGGCCCGCAAAATTATGGAAGAACCCATGCGGACGGGGCAAATATGCTTGCTGATGCGGTAGCTCCGCACCATGGTATAATAATGTGGCGTGCTTTTGTGTATAGCAATGAAATACCCGATGACCGACATAAACAAGCTTATAATGAGTTTGTGCCATTAGATGGAAGGTTCAGATCGAACGTGATGGTACAAGTGAAGAATGGACCCATTGATTTTATGCCCAGGGAACCTTTTCATCCCTTGTTTGGCGCTATGCCAAAAACACCTTTAATGATGGAATTCCAGGTGACACAGGAATACCTGGGGCAGGGAACCCATCTTGTTTATTTAGCTCCGCTATTCAAGGAATGCCTGGAAAGTGATACATACAGCAATGGCAAAGGAAGCACAGTCGCAAAAGTTATTGATGGCAGCCTGTATGATCACCTGCTGAACGGCATGGCCGGCGTAGCCAATATTGGCAATGATATTATACTTCACAAGGGATAAATTAGTGTGTTCTTTGTGTCAAAGAATTGGAA
>JBDTWP010000502.1:0-4155 GCA_040006615.1 Ferruginibacter sp. | reverse complement strand
TGTCCCATAGGGACAGTATGTGGGTAGAGAAAATAATCAGTATTCGGGATGTCCCGTAGGGACAGTAGGTGGGTAGAAAGTAATTGGTCATTATCCGGGTTGTCCCGTAGGGACAATATGTGGGTAGAAAACATTAATGATGCGTCCGTCTGTCCCATAGGGACAGTATGTGGGTAGAGAAAATAATCAGTATTCGGGATGTCCCGTAGGGACAGTAGGTGGGTAGAAAGTAATTGGTCATTATCCGGGTTGTCCCGTAGGGACAATATGTGGGTAGAAAACATTAATGATGCGTCCGGTTGTCCCGTAGGGACAGTATGTGGGTAACGGCAGTTTTTATAATTAAATTATCAACACGCTAATAGGCGTATAGGGTAAAAAATGACAATGCCCATTCCAAAACGTATAAATAAAATCAATAAAAAATCGTAAAATGAAAAATAACCGGAGAAACTTTATTAAAAAATCCATGACAGGAATCGCTGCTATTTCTGTCGGCAATATCCTACCTGGATTCAGTGCCAAAAGTTACGCCAGCATAATGGGTGCCAATGAACGGATTAAAGTGGCCATGATGGGGGTCAATAGCAGGGGATTGGCTTTGTCCAACAATTTTGCCCGCCAAAAAGATTGCGAAGTAATGCATGTCTGTGATACAGACACAAGAGCAGCAGCTGTTTGCATAGACAGCGTGGAAAAATTACAAAAAAAACGGCCTGATGCAATACCTGATTTTAGAAAAGCACTGGAAGACAAAAACCTGGACGCCCTCGTGATAGCGGCGCCGGACCACTGGCACGCGCCGGCAGCTATCCTTGCTTCGGCGGCAGGAAAACACGTCTATCTTGAAAAGCCCTGCAGCCACAATCCCCATGAAGGCGAACTGGTGGTAGCAGCAATGAATAAATATAAAAATGTAATCCAGATGGGAAACCAACGCAGATCCTGGCCCAATGTTATTGCAGGAATCGGCGAACTGCATAACGGAGTAATTGGCAGGGCGTATTTCGCAAAAACATGGTATACCAATAACAGGGGACCAATAGGAATAGGGAAAGAGACTGCCGTGCCATCCTGGCTAAATTATGATCTTTGGCAGGGACCGGCACCCCGTTCCTCTTATAAGGACAATATGATCCATTACAACTGGCATTGGTTCTGGAACTGGGGCACAGGAGAAGCCCTGAATAATGGCATACATACGGTAGACCTGGCCCGATGGGGATTGGGTGTTGATTACCCCATTCGCGTAACCTCTGCAGGTGGGCGTTACCGATACCAGGATGATTGGCAAACACCCGATACCCAGGTAGTTAACCTGGAATTTAAAAATAATGTATGCATTTCATGGGAAGGACGCAGTTGCAATGGCCGTACAATAGAAGGAACCGGGGTAGGTGTGATCTTTTACGGAGAAACGGGATCGTTGTTAATAGATGGCAATGGATATAAGATCTATGATCTCGATAATAAATTAATAAAAGAAATAAAAGATGAGCAGGTTGTCGACGCCCGCAACCTGAGCGATCCTGCAGAAGAATTGGATGCATTACACATTCATAATTTCTTTGATGGTATTCGTAAAGGGACCCTACTTCATTCACATATACTGGGCGGCCATCAAAGTACTTTACTCTGCCAGCTGGGAAATATCGCACTTCGTTCGGGGAATACCTTGAATATTGATCCGGCAAATGGTCATATTATGAATGATGCGCTCGCAAATAAATACTGGCAGCGTGAATACCAGCCAGGTTGGGAACCGAAAGTATAGCCTGTGGGTATTAAAATCTAATTCCGTTTATTATGAAAAAAAAATCAACTTTTAGTATTCAGTTACCTGGAATTTTCAGTCACCGGAAAGAAAGGTGGTTACTCATTTTTCAATTATGCGCGGCACAAAGGCCAAACTCGTGTTTCGCCAGGACAAAGATCAGCAATATAAACCTGTATTATATATTGAACCGGTCAATCAAAACCAGCTCCCTGTTTACAAAAAGATTTTACAAAACAGTTTTGAAAAACTTAAGGTAAAATATCCTGGTATAGAATATAAAAAAGTGGATAAAGGCTGGGAAGTAATTATCCCGGAAACATATAAACCGGGTCATGAAGCACATTTTGCAATGGTTTCCAAAAACTACCTTCAATACCTGGCTGCCGGCAAGTTGCCTCAATGGGAAGTACCTGCCATGATCGCAAAATATTATGCAACTACACAGGCGCTGAAAATGGCGTCTCGGATACAATAAAAGTAAAAATGCTTTTTCAGTTTTCCCTGAACAGGCTCACACATTAAATATCTATTCTCATCTAAGTACCAGAATGTTTATGATATATACAATGAAAATTATCGGCATCTTGTTTTTTTTATTGATTACTGAATCTATTACAAAAGCACAAAATGCGGATTCAACATGGTTTGCGGATAATTATTCTAAAATGGAGCAATACATAACGATGCGTGACGGCATACGCTTATTTACCTCCATTTACCTTCCCAAAGTCCATTCAGAGAAACATCCCATTTTACTGTCCAGGTCCCCCTTCGCGTGTGACCCTTATGGTGAAAATAAATTCCAGGACTTCCCTAACAACCATTACAGAGAATACTTCAAAGAACATTATATCATGGTCCTCCAGGACGTAAGGGGAAAATTCATGAGTGAAGGAACATTCATTGAAATACGGCCATTTAACCAAAATAAAAAATCAAATACAGATACTGATGAATCCACAGATGCTTTTGATACCGTTGATTGGCTCGTCAAAAATCTTCCCGCTAATAATGGAAAAGTGGGAGTAATTGGCCATTCTTATATAGGTTTCTATGCAATACAGGCCGCCTTAAGTAATCATCCCGCAATAGTAGCCGTTAGTCCCCAGGCCCCTGTCGCGGATTGGTTTATGGGGGATGACTTTCATCATAATGGCGCATTGTTGTTAATGAATGCTTTTCATGGTTTTGAAGCAGGTTACCTCAATACAAGAAAGCATCTTACTACTGAATGGTTTACTCCCTCCTTTGTTGCACCTACAAAAGACAAGTATGGCTTTTATTTAAGGACAGGGGCCATACCCAATTTCACTAAACTCACCGGTGATAGTATTGTTTTCTGGAATGAGATGCTGAAACACCCCGATTATGATGACTGGTGGAAGGCAAGAAATACAAGGGCTGCTTTAAAAAATATTAAACCGGCCATGCTTTTAGTAGGTGGTTTATTTGATGCGGAAGATTGCTTTGGCGCATGGAATACCTATAAGGCAATTGAAAAACAAAGCCCCGCTACCAATAATAAGATCGTAATGGGCCCCTGGTTTCACGGCCAATGGACAAGGACCGATGGAACACGGTTGGGAAATATCCGGTTTGGCAGTAATACGGTGGAATGGTTTGCAAACAACATGGAGCTACCCTTTTTTAATTATTATCTTAAGGGAAAAGGCTCTATCGATAATATTAAAGAAGCAAACATTTTTTTTACCGGGGAAAACAATTGGAAACAATTTTCAAAATGGCCACCTGCCGGCGTTACCAATAAAAAATTGTTTTTCCAACAGGATGGAATTTTATCCTGGGAGAAATCAACATCTCCAAAACAGTATACTGAATATATAAGTGATCCGGCCAAACCTGTCCCTTATTCAGAAGGCATACATGATCACAGAACAAATGAATTCATGACCGATGACCAACGCTTCGCTTCTTTCCGGCCCGACGTGTTGGTATTTAAAACAGCTGTCTTAACAGGAGACATAACACTGGCAGGCCCTTTAACTGCACATTTAAAGGTAAGTATTTCATCAACAGACGCTGATTTTGTTGTAAAACTGATTGACGTATTCCCTGATGATTTTTCATACGGCAATGAGGATAGCTATATTATGAACGGATACGAAATGATGGTATGTGCTGATGTATTCCGTGGCCGTTACCGGAAGAGTTTTGAAAAACCATCGGCATTTATTCCTAATGCCATTACTGCGATAAATTATTCAATGAATGATGTAGCACATACGTTCAAAAAAGGGCATCGCATAATGGTTCATGTTCAAAGTAGCTGGTTTCCTTTGGTAGATCGGAATCCTCAAAAATTTATAGATATCTATCACGCCAAAGACGACCAGTTTCAAAAAGCTACTATTCGTAGT
>JBDTWP010000501.1:0-4186 GCA_040006615.1 Ferruginibacter sp. | reverse complement strand
GTGGAATATAAAAAAGGGTTGGTAAAAATAAAATTGAGCGAAGATTTTGAATACACCACACTGTTGAAATACGGCATCAGGACTTATAAGAACGAAACCAACCCTGATTATCCTTTAATGGCCTGGGATACAAAGGGGGCCAGACTTACCGTTATTTACAAGCAGGCAGGTAAAATAAAATTATTTGTTTATGATGTGGTTTCCAGGACAAGAATATCCCAGCTTGACTTAACAGACAAGTTTCAACAGATACAGGATGTAAAATATATGCCGGATGGAAGGACGCTCTTGTTGAGCGCTGTAAAAAACGGGCATACGGATATCTTTACATTCAAACTGGAAAATGAAAAAGTGCAACAGATCACCAATGACGTGTATGATGACCTGGACGCAAGTTTTGTAACATTCCCCGGCAAAACAGGGATTCTATTTGCCAGTAACCGCCCCGGTCCGGATGCAAAATCAGGCGACACGGTTTTGCCCAGTAAAAACAGGTATAATGTTTTTATGATCACTAACTTTGAAAAACCGGAATTCAACCAGATTACACAATTATCCCATCTTAAATATGGTAACGCACGTTACCCCATGCCTTACAACTATCTTCATTTTACGTTTATCAGTGATGAAAATGGAGTCGCCAACAGGTATGCAGGATTCTTTATGACCAAGGGTGCGGGTATGGATACATTGGTTTTGATAGCGGATGAAATTTTGCGGAATCCATCATTAAAAGAAGTGGACAGTACCTTGAATGTATATAAAAAAACAGACGTGGATTCCATTGTTGAAGTGGCAGTTTCAGCCGATACAGCTTATACCTTCCCCTTATCAAATTATGAAAGTAGTGTTGCGGAAACAAGAATAGCGGGAATCAATAACCAGGTAAGTGAAGTTACCAGGCAAAGTGATGAAAAGGTTTTATACAAGTTGAAAATAGATGAAAATACACTTCAGCGACGTAATATAACGGTACCCCCAACCGCATATATGAAAGGAATAGTCATGAATGATAAAATCGATAAGGCTTCAATCAATATTTATGACAAACCCCTGGGCGACAAGGATACCGTTCAAAATAAAAATGATCTTTTTCAAACTGAATTTGAAAATGAAAAGAAGGACAGCGGCAGGATGGGGAAAAATTACGACTCCGAAGAATATGAAAGAAATGCTGTGCTGAAAAAAGCAAAACTTTACGTTTACAAACCCGTAAAATTTGGAGCAGAGTACGGTGGAGTCTCATTTAACAATTCCGTTTTGTTTAACCGGTACCAGCCATACCAGGGGATGGACCAGCAGGGGCCGATCAATCTTTCCTCCGTTAACGTGCTAAACGGTTTGATACGATTAGGTACTTCAGAATTGCTGGAAGATATAAAAATTACCGGCGCATTTAAATTATCCAGTAATTTAAAAAATAATGAATGGCTTATGACCTATCAAAATCTGAAAAGGAGAATTGACTGGTCCCTTACGTATTATAGAAATGCATTAGAAACCGTCGATGATCTTTCTCTCCAGGGGGTGTACACATTTTCGACCAGGACATATACAAATTTAGGCCAGGTTTCGGTTTCTTATCCAATCGACAATACCAAAAGGATCAGCATCAGTTTTGGGATCCGGAATGAAAAGGTACGTTACCTTACGGATATTAACAGTTTGGATATAACTTTAAAAAACCCAAAGGATAGTACCATAAATTATGCCATTACCCATACTGAATACGTCTATGACAATACACTAAACCCTACCCAAAATATCTGGAACGGCCTGCGGTATAAATTTTATTTTGATTGGAATACAAATATCACCAAACATTCGGTCAACACCGGTAAATTCAATTTCAACTGGGGTGTAGATGCCCGGTATTATTATCCCATTTACCGGAATTTTATTTGGGCCGGCCGGGCTGCGGCAGAATTTAGTTGGGGGGTTCAAAAAACAATTTACTTTGCAGGAGGTACCGATGGTGGGTTATTCCCGAAGTTCAATGAAAATAAACCTGCCCCGGATAATTATGCCTTTCAAACCCTTGCAGTAAATCTGAGAGGGTTCAATCAAAATATTTCCAATGGAAATAATAATATTATCCTAAACAGTGAATTTAGATTACCTGTTTTTACTACCTTGTTTAACCGGCCGATTAACAATGCCTTCCTTCGAAATTTCCAGGTAATACAATTTTTTGATTTAGGCGGTGCATGGAATGGAAAATACGGAGGGCTAAAACGACCGACCACAATTATAACCGATCAGGATCCAAATATACCTATAGCGATACTTACCAAAGTAGGCGGTATAGGGCCGTTTGCCGGTGGATATGGCTTTGGAGCCAGAAGTACCGTATTGGGTTATTTTTTAAGATTTGATGCGGGATGGCAAATGAATGGTTTCTTTAAACACAAACCGGTGTTAAATTTAAGTTTGGGCCTGGATTTTTAGATAAGTAAGTTAACAAAACTAACCGGTCGGATGAGATGTCAGACCTTACTGCTCTTGCCGGTACAAGATTTTCTTATCGTATTTTAGCATTGTATTTTACACCAGACGGTATAATAATATTTGGCTCCAAATATTCCTTACTAAAAATCAATTTTAGCAAAGCATATCTGATTGCGGAAAGTACAGGGAATAATAATCTGCCTGGCCCCAACCTGCCTGCTCAGCTTTGGCATATATTCATACCCCCTTTCAATACTCCTGATAGTTGGGTTTCTTTTAATTGAACCGGTGGAGGTAATAGTATTATCTGTCAAAAGTTTGTCCCGCTTTTCAATAATATTAAAGAGGAAATGGATTTCAGATTCGGTAATAATGGTGGAAAAAGACAAATAATTATCATTATCATCTGCATATTGTTCCTTGTTGATGATTTTATTCCAGCGTACATTCCCCGTTTTACTGATATCAAGCAATAAGATGTTGTCGTAATAGTAACGCGTATTTTGTGAATTATTAAACCTGCCGTAAGGACGGTAATATCCTCCATAAGACGGGTTATAATAATAATAGTCATACGGGCTAAAAAAAGGCGACCCATAAAGATAATCCCAGCGGTTCCATCCCATATTGCTTCCACTTGTTTGAGAAGAATAATCTTCCGCGGCTAACAAATAGCTGCCATCCTTTCTTAGGACTATATTTCGAACAAAAAAATCATTCAATGCAACTTTTAAATTCCCCTTTGATTTAGCGATATCTCTGATACTGTCATCCAGTTTTGTAAACACATTGGCATAAGAACTATCGCCAAGCACATCCCAGATTGAGCAATAGATCCCTTCAATATTTCCACGCTTCTCGGTGTAATAAAAAGAATTGAACAGGTAACGCTTATTTATATTGTCTATTTTTATTTTAATTTCGTCAATAAATAGCTGATTCAGATTTATTTTTTTTGTAGAAAAGCTGTCCTGTAATGGCGCTTTCGTAATTAAATACAGAGACGAAAGATTAGATCTGTTGCTTGATTTTATAGCTTTTGTAAAAATGAAATTACCCTCGTTGTCTAGTAAAAAATCACTAAACACATCCTTTTGTTCATCATAGTCTAATACCAGGCGGGTCTTGTGTACGAATTCAAGTCTTCCATTTAAAAGAATGGTTGCAAAATTAAATTGACTATTCCTTTTTTGAATTTTAAATATCATGATCTGCTTCTTGTCCTCACTGTTTAAAGTCGTGTAAATCTTATTATCTCCCAAACCCCCAATATGAGTCGTATCCAACTGTATAGGTTGGTCGATCAAATGCCCGTTATTATCCATTTTTGCACCCATACAGTATACTATACCTCTTCGCTGGTACTGGTAAATAAAATAGAAATTGTCAGCAAA
This sequence comes from Ferruginibacter sp., assembly GCA_040006615.1. Lineage (GTDB taxonomy): Bacteria > Bacteroidota > Bacteroidia > Chitinophagales > Chitinophagaceae > Ferruginibacter. The sequence goes on along the minus strand of JBDTWP010000501.1, from coordinate 344 downwards.
TGTGATAAAGTCTACATTAAATGCCTTATCGGGTATAAAATCCAGGTCTACTTTTTCTTTCAGCGTCATATCATCAGCACTGTAAACAGATACCGCATATTTCCACCGGGCATTTTTAAATACCAATATATTATTGTTCATCTTCCCGATGATGTCAAAATTAATATCCCGGTTATCCTCTCGTTGGGGCTCAGAATAAGTAATACGTTGGGAAAAAGTAATGAGGGGCAGCAGCAATAAATACGTTACATAGATTATTCCTTTCATAGTATGGCTATCTTTACAATATTAAAATTAAGCTTTTAACAGCAATGATTTTGTGAATATAAACAAGATGTTACAGT
>JBDTWP010000500.1:0-4199 GCA_040006615.1 Ferruginibacter sp. | reverse complement strand
GTAAATCAAAAGCGACGCTTTTTGATAAGGCTTCCAGGGTAAATATCAATTTTGGAGATGTAGCCGGCCTGGATGAAGCCAAGGTAGAAGTGATGGAGATCGTTGATTTTCTGAAAAACCCAAAAAAGTATACTGCCCTGGGTGGTAAGATACCAAAGGGCGCTTTACTAATTGGCCCACCGGGTACAGGTAAAACCTTGTTAGCCAAAGCGGTAGCTGGTGAGGCACAGGTTCCTTTCTTTAGTTTAAGCGGTAGCGATTTTGTTGAAATGTTTGTTGGAGTAGGGGCAAGCCGCGTAAGGGACCTTTTCAAGCAGGCCAGGGAAAAAGCCCCCTGTATAATTTTTATTGATGAAATTGATGCGATTGGCAGGGCGAGGGGTAAGAATATGATGATGAGCAACGATGAAAGAGAAAATACCCTGAATCAATTGCTGGTTGAGATGGATGGTTTTGGTACTGATCTGGGCATCATTATCTTAGCGGCTACCAACCGGCCCGATGTATTGGATACGGCTTTGTTGCGGCCGGGAAGATTTGACAGGCAGATCTCCATTGACCGTCCGGATTTAGTAGGAAGGGAAGCGATATTTAAGGTGCATTTGGAACCTATTAAAATATCCACCACCTTAGACATTTTAAAACTGGCTGAACAAACACCTGGTTTTGCAGGTGCTGATATTGCCAATGTGTGTAACGAGGCTGCCTTGATAGCAGCAAGAAAAGGAAAAGAAGCCGTTGACATGAGCGATTTCCAGGATGCCATCGACAGGGTGATTGGTGGGCTTGAAAAGAAGAACAAGATCATATCACCGGAAGAAAAAGAGATCATTGCATACCATGAAGCAGGACATGCCATTTGCGGATGGTATTTAGAACATGCATACCCGTTATTAAAGGTGACCGTAGTTCCGAGGGGTACGGCGGCATTGGGCTATGCTCAATACACTCCTAAAGAGCAATACCTGTACAATACTGATCAGTTGATGGACCAAATTTGTATGACCCTGGGAGGCAGGGCGAGCGAAGATATTTTCTTTGGAAAAATTAGCACCGGTGCCAGTAATGATCTGCAACAAATTACAAAGATTGCATACAGTATGATCACTGTGTATGGTATGAACGAAAAAGTAGGCAATATCAGCTATTATGATCCCCACCAGGAAAACGTATTTACAAAGCCTTTTAGTGAGGAAACGGGTAAAATGATAGATGAGGAAGTACGGAAATTAATAGATACGGCCTACATCAGAACCAAAAAATTACTGAATGAAAAGAAAGGAGATGTGGAATTGCTGGCTAAGGAATTACTGAAAAAAGAAGTATTGTTTAAAAGTGATGTGGAAAATTTAATAGGCAAGAGACCTTATGAAGAAAAAAAGGGTCTGGATATTGATACCCCGTCGCCTGAAAAAACTGTAATGGAAGAACCGGATACTTCTTTACCAAAGGAGTTGGTTAATCCACCAAAAATATAGATCTGCCATGGCTATACCAGCGGCTAAAGAAAACATATTAAAAAGAATAAGGCAGGCACTGAGTAATCCGGTGCCTTTGCCTTTTCCTTTAAGTGAGGGATCAGCTTCCGTTTACCAGCCTGTAACTGATTTGCCGGAAGTAATATTTGCGGAAGAGTTTACAAAACTACAGGGTAAGTTTGCATTTTGTATGGATGAGGAGGACCTTTTGCAACAGGTACGGCAATTAATTGCTGCAAAAGAATGGACAAAAATTTATTGCAGTGAAGATAAATGGAATGGGCAATTCAGCAATACCACTAATCTCGCCGGCTGCGATGCTTCTGTAACCAGTTGTGAGTGGCTGGTAGCACGAACCGGCACCATTGTAATGAGTGCGGCACAGCAAAGCGGGCGTGAGGCCAGCGTTTATGCACCCATTCATATTTGTATAGCATATACCCGGCAATTGGTGTACAACATAAAGGACGCATTGCAATTCATAAAAGACGGGTATCCCGGGAATATTCCATCCTTAATAACTTTTGCCAGCGGACCCAGCCGTACGGCGGATATTGAAAAGACTTTGGTAACCGGTGTACACGGACCTAAAGAAGTGTATTTGTTTTTAGTAGAAAGTCCGGCTACCCGGCCTTCTTAACTTTAATGAATGAATTCTATTCTTCTACGTAAGAGGGTCCGGAGAAGGATCTATTTAATTGACAATTATCTTAACATCTCTGAAATTGAAATTTTCGCTTTGCTTATCAGGGTTGGTGGGACTCAACCTGGGCCTACCGAGGTTTTTAGGCAGCTACTTTAAAAGCTGCGATATGTGCAGGTCAGGGCAGGAGAAAAATTGCAAACCGGCAATTCTATAAAATTATCGAATCATTTATAACTGCAAACACAACATCTTATTGATAACATAACAAATAATGACATTAACTCCCGCAAAAAATATATACTTCCTGTCCGATTTTCATCTTGGTGCACCTGATGCCGTTTCAAGCCTGCAAAGGGAAAAGCGAATTGTGGGGTTTTTGGAAAGCATAAAAAATGATGCTGAACAAATATTTATAGTTGGCGATATTTTTGACTTTTGGTTTGAATATTCAACCGTTGTACCCAAAGGCTTTGTCCGCATTTTAGGCAAATTGGCTGAACTTACTGATTCAGGTATCCACATTCATTTTTTTGTGGGTAACCATGATATGTGGATGAGGAATTATTTCCAAACCGAATTAAATATCCCGGTATATTTTGAGCCGAAAACTTTTGAATTCAGTGGCAAAAAATTTTATATCGGACATGGAGATGGGTTGGGGCCCGGGGACGAAGGGTATAAGTTTATAAAAAAAATCTTTCGAAACAAAATTTGCCAGTGGCTGTTTGGCATCATACCTCCGGCTATTGGCATGGGTCTTGCCAATTACCTTTCCCGGAAAAGCAGGACTTTTGCCAATGGTAAGCCGGAAGTTTTTTTAGGTGAAAACAATGAATGGTTGCTGATTTATTCAAAAGAAGTATTGCGAAATGAATCTTTCGATTATTTTATTTTTGGCCACCGCCATTTGCCAATGGATTTAATCCTTAATTCAAAGAGTCGTTATATCAACCTGGGGGAATGGATCAATTATAACAGTTATGCAGTGTTTGACGGGGTTACCCTTGAACTGAAATATTATACCACGCAAAAATGACAACTCCTTTTACCTAAATCGGATTGATCATGAACTAAGAAGCGGTGGCTGACACTAATTTCAAAACAATGAGCCGATTAATAAAATTATTGTACTTTTTATGGCTGGTCAACCTGGCGCTTCCCGCCAATGGACAGAAGGATACTGTCTTCATTTTAAATAAAACAATTCCGGGCGAATTTTCTTATTTCACTGTTGATAATCTTGAAAACATTTACCTTGTCAATAGCAGTTCTAACCAGTTGAAGAAAATAGACGGCAATGGAGATTCCGCCGGAGTATTCAATAATGTCCGCAAATATGGCAAGCTGTTTTCAATTGATGCGACTAATCCGTTAAAATTACTGCTGTTTTACAAAAACTTTGCAACCATTGTCGTATTGGACAGGTTTCTGAATGTACGCAATACCATCAACCTTGGTAAAAAGAACATATTTAAAGTAAAGACTATAACAACGTCGTACGACAACAATATCTGGCTATTTGACGAGGGAGACAGCAAGTTGAAAAAAATTGATGACAATGGCGATGTGCTTTTGGAAACTGTTGATTTCAGGACTTTGTTTGATACTGTGCCCTCACCTTTACAAATTACCGACCAGGATGGTAACCTGTATCTGTACGATCCTAACAAAGGTTTTTATACTTTTGATTATTACGGAGCGCTAAAAAACAATATTCCTTTTTTGCATTGGAACAATACGGAGATCATTGGTAATAATATGTATGGATTCGGGGATACCCTGCTTTACCAGTACCAAACCGGTTCTTTAAAATTAGTGGAATTCCCGCTCCCCTCTTTTTTTAAAAACTCCCTGCAAATAAAAGCAGGTAATAACAAAGTATATGTGTTACATAAAGATGGATTACAACAATTTTTAGTAAAATAAGGGTGGTTGACTGGATGAAGGTAACTGGAGTAGCTGATAAATCAACATTCCAACTTATCAACTTATCAACCTTTCAACCTGCCAACTAATCAACTTATAGCATTAGGTATAACATTCGCAAACCTAAGCTGATAATAGGTTAGGCTTCA
>JBDTWP010000499.1:0-4221 GCA_040006615.1 Ferruginibacter sp. | reverse complement strand
CCTTGCGAACGCTGCGACCTGAACACAGTGCGTCTACCAATTTCGCCACCCGGGCCCATTCATTCAGGGTTGCAAATATAAAAAACTATATCGTATCCGCCCAAAAGAAGGCAATAAATTATAAAACCGGCCCCCGGGCTTTCCACCCGGTTAATAAAACGCCGGTGATCACTAATATGGTGCCAATTACCTGCTCGAAAAGGATCCGTTCACCCAATATAAAATGTGCCTGGATGATGGTACTCACAGGACCTATGCTGGATACAATCGCCACATTACTGGAACCGATCCGCTTCAAAGCATTTGAAATTAAAAAGCCCGGAATAACGGTGGCAATAATTGCCAATAAAAGACCATATCCCCAAAATGAAGGGCCTGTTGGCATGTCCCGGTAATTGCCTGCTGCTAAAAAATGTAAAAATATACCTGCCGTTGCAGCCAGCATGGTATAAGAAGTAAATTTTGTGGCACCCACCAACGGTATAATTTTGCCACTACCAACAATATAAACAGAAAATGTAATGGCGCATATAAATATCAGGGTGCTGCCCAATAAAAAATGTGGATTGGCAAAGTCGAATTTCAGTTCGCCAAAATAGGCAATCCCTATTCCGAGCCAGGTTAGCGCAAGTGCTGTTTTTTGAATGCCGGATATTTTCTGCCTGAATACGGTAGCATTGATCAATACTACAAAACTTGGATATAAGAAGAGTATCAGTCGCTCTAGTCCTGCGCTAACATATTGCAGCCCGATAAAATCAAAGAGGCTGCTGAGGTAATAGCCAAACAGTCCCAGCCCGATAATGCGTGCCCAATGTTTCCTGGTGAGTCTTATATTATCTTTTTTATTCCTTGCCAGTATAGCTGCACCAACAAAAAAGGGAAGTGAAAAAATCATACGAAGTGTAAGCAATGTCAACGCGTTCGTATGAGTTTGTTCAAATGCTTTTTTAACAATGATCGCCTTGGTTGAAAACAAGATGGAACCTGCAAATGCAATGATAAATCCTGCTGCCGGAACTATTTTGTTTTTAAAATTTACCTGCATAACCATTCATTGATATATTTTTCGGGTTTATTTTTAATGGTTTTAAGAATTGCTTTACAGATGCCCTTTTCTTCAGACTTTCTTTTCAAGCCTGATTACAAATCTAATAACCTATTGATTGAAAAAAAATGTTGCAGTCCGCTTTTGGCCGCATTTGGCCCCATTTGGCCGGTATTGGCCGGATTTGTCCGTTTGAGTCAACCTTACCTGAGGCAGTTTTGGTTTACTCTGCTTTTACTCTGCTTTTACTCTGCTTTTACTCTGCTTTTACTCTGCTTTTACTCTGGTATTGGAAATGACCTGTAAGCATCATTAAAACCATGTTTTAATCCGTACATAATTGAGTTGAAGATTCTTCCGGCCCCGGACCATGATATGAAGCAAAGTAAAAGCAGAATTAGTGTAGACCCCTTGCTTTCTTCAAGGCCTCTATTTTACTGGTGATGTGTCCGCGGCTGAAATTACGGTTGTCGATGGAGCCTCTCTGCCAGGCGAGGTCGTACAGGTTCAATTGTAATTTAAAAGTCGGGCAAATGGACCACGCCAGCCATCAGGGAGGGGTCTTATACAGATACATTAAAATCCCTCAATGCATCATTCAGGCTTGTTTTAAGATCAGTAGAAGGTTTTCGCTGACCAATTATCAATGCGCATCCCACACCAAACTCACCTGCGGGAAATTTCTTAGTATAGGATCCCGGGATAACCACGCTCCTGGGGGGAACCCTTCCTTTCATTTCAACCGGTTCAGCACCACTCACATCGATGATCTTGGTAGACTGGGTCAATACGACATTGGCGCCCAGCACGGCTTCCTTTTCTATCCGTACTCCTTCCACTATAATGCAACGGCTACCTATAAAACAACCATCTTCTATAATAACCGGGCTTGCCTGTAAAGGTTCCAGCACTCCCCCGATTCCTACTCCGCCACTGAGGTGTACGCACTTACCGATCTGGGCACAACTACCTACCGTTGCCCATGTATCAACCATGGTACCCTCATCTACATAGGCGCCAATATTTACATAAGAAGGCATCAGCACCACATTTCTCGCCAGGTAGGCACCATATCTTGCAATTGCATGGGGCACCGCTCTTACTCCCAGTTCCGCATAGCCGCTTTTCAATTTCATTTTATCGTAAAACTCAAAAGGGGGCAATACCATCGTCTCCATTCGCTGGGTAGCGAAATACATCAGTATCGCCTGCTTTACCCATTCATTTACCTGCCAGGAGATACCCGACCCGGTACCGTCATCTATTGGGAAAGCGGTACGAAGACGCCCTTTATCTACTTCTTCTATAACATCTCTTACGGCTTCCCTATATATTGTTTCGGTTAACAGGTCGCGGTTAGACCAGGCCTCCTGTATTAATTCCTGTAATTGCATAATGATTATTTATTTAGATTTATTTTTCCGCAAAAGCAATAGTTTACTGTATTTAAGAAACACTTCATGCGCATTAATTTTTGCCATCATAAATCCGGCATATCCATCCAAAAATCCCAGTCTGAAAATATACCCTTTTATAAAAGTGAACAATGGGCTTATCACCAGTTTAAACCCCGCAGCCCTTTTACCAGCTTCAAAATATACCTGTGCACCCATCGTAGAATATGTATTGATACCTGCGATATGGTCTTCCAGCGTATCCTTGCTCCGGTGCAGCAGGTCACCCTTCAATTTCCTGATGGTGATACCTTCGCAAAGTTCCAATGATTCATGTACCGGCCGTAGTGACCATTTTGCTTCCTTACGGTTATATAAGCGCTTCATTGTATCGGGATAAGCGTTGCCATGATTCAGGTCGTATCCATAAAAATTATTTAACCGGTTCATTTTATAGACACCTGCCAATCCCGCTTTTTTTGAGCTGAGGATCGATCGTTGCAGGGCCGGAGACAGACTTTCATCTGCATCGAGGCTCAAAATATAATCGTTAGACGCCTTTCCGGCAGCATCATTCTTCTGAGTTCCATACCCCTGCCAGTGTTGCTGGTACCACTTCACCCCAAATTGCCTGCAGATATCAGGTGTTTTATCTGTGGAGAAGGAATCCATTACTACGATCTCATCAGCTATCCCCTGCAAGGACGCAAGGCATACTGCGATTTTCTTTTCTTCATTAAATGTGATAATAACCGCCGATATCTTTTGCATAACATATTTACAGAACAATGCGCAAGATACAAAAAGAAAAAATTGAGCTGTCATACTTATCAACCGGAAAAATTGGGTTGGGTTTTATGAGCCGGGCTAAGGGGCTCTGTCACCTGTAAGACTTCATGGGTTGCCAGCCTTTGTAAAGGGTATAAAAGCAATGACAGGCTATTCAAGGTTGGCGCCCCGGCGACAATTTGGGATCTGCCCGGGGCATCTTTTCCCGGTTTTTTATATCTTGCACGGGTATTAAGCGTCTAACATTATGAATATTGGCTATGATGGTAAAAGGGCTTTTCAAAATAGGACAGGTTTAGGAAATTATATCCGTTCTTTACTTGCGATTCTTACCAGGCATTATCCCCGGAATCATTATACATTATTTGCCCCCAGGCAAACCGATCTATTTGATGTTACCGCTTTTGAAAATGTAGAGGCTATATTTCCTGAAACCTTTGCCGGCAAAAAATTCCCGGGATGGTGGCGCCGGAACGGGATGGTTAAAGCCATTGAAAAGTCGGGGATGAATATCTATCATGGCGTGAGCAATGAATTACCTTTGAACATTGAACGCACTGTAGTAAAAACGGTGGTAACAATACATGATATTATTTTTGAACGCTTCCCCGAAACCTATCATTTTGACGAACGCATTGTACATCGTTGGAAAATAAAGCAGGCCTGTAAGGTGGCAGATGCAATTATTGCCATCAGTAAACAAACAAAGGAGGACCTTGTTAATTTATATGATGTGGAAGCTGAAAAAATATTCGTTTGTTACCAGAGTTGTAACCCGATATTTCAACAAGTTATTAGTGAAGAAAATAAAGCTATTGTAAAAAGCAGGTATAATTTACCGGGTAATTATTTTTTATTTGTCGGCCGTTTTATCCCTGACAAAGGATTGCATTTACTGGTGGAAGCTTATTCTAAACTTACGACCAATAAAAAGCTGGTATTGATCGGCGGATCTCCCAAAGCCGCGTCGGCCAGGATTACGGCGTCGAT
>JBDTWP010000498.1:0-4256 GCA_040006615.1 Ferruginibacter sp. | reverse complement strand
GCAGTCTTTAAGGGTATTCAAAAAGTGTAACCTATGTTATGCTATACGACAAATAATTATTTAAATCCTGCAGTTTCCTTAATTCGATATTCAGGTTCTTTAAATATGATCCTGGCATAAAATAATATCCCAATATCCTAATATCCCAATATCTCAATACGTGTATGAATAAATTCCTCTTTACCATCTTTTCAACTATATTATTTAGTTGTGCCCAACCCGGTTATAAGAATCCGCATATCGTAGTATTTACAGGTTTCGGTGATATTGAGGTAGAGCTTTTTCCTGAAAAAGCACCGGTCAGTGTAGCCGCTTTTCTATCCTATATTGATTCCGGATATTATACCAATAGTTCTTTTTACCGGGTTGTAATGCTCGAAGGACTAAGCTCCGAAGCTAATACGGGACTAATCCAGGGAGGCATCTGGCAAACGAATGACAAGCAGCATCCTTCCCTTCCGGGCATTGTGCACGAGACTACCAGGCAAACCGGGTTATCGCATTCCAATGGTACTATTTCACTTGCCAGAACAACCCCGGGATCAGCCAGCACTGAATTTTTCATCTGTATCGGAGATCAAACCCAGTTTGATTATGGAAACAGAAGTGCCGGCGACAGTTTGGGCTTTGCCGCTTTCGGCAGCGTTTTCAAAGGCATGGCGGTTGTAAGAAAAATACAGGCACAACGCAAACATGATCAGCACTTTGATGAAAAAATTGTAATAAATAAAATAGAAAGACTTTAACGCCGGATTGGTTACCCATCCGGAAACCCTGCCTATTTTATGAAATTCATTCTATTTCGATAACACTTCCTAATATCATTAGACAGTATGTAATTCAACCGGGATGTCCTCTCCTCCCTCATCACTCATCGCTCATCCCGCACTATTAGGAATTACAGATCATATCCACCGTTTCCTCTTCCACTTTATTCAGGTTGGTTTGATACCGGATGATCTTCCCGCCAATCATTAAAATACAGAAGCTTAAAATGGAGCAGCAGGCCATCACACCGGTCATAGGCACGGCAGTATGATTACTTAAAAGGCTTACCAGGGCAGCCGTAAATGCTCCGCTACCCATTTGAATAGCACCCATTAAGGCAGAAGCGCTCCCGGCATTTTTACTAAAAGGAGCCATGGAAAGTGCGGAAGAATTCGGAAATGTAAATCCCTGGCAACTCAGGAATACTAAAATGAGAATGATGGTACCGGCCAGGCCGATCCAGCCATTCATTGACCCGGTAAAAAGGCAGACACCGGTAATACTTTGACAAAATAATGCCACCCGGATGATCTGTTCACTCTTATATATTCTCAATAACAGGCTATTGACCTGGCTCGAAATAATCAGTCCGGCTGCTACCAGTGCAAAGATCCAACCATATTGCTTTTCCGACACTTTAAAAATTTCCATAAAAACAGAGGGCGATCCGGAAATATAAGCATACAGGCCCGCCGCAGCGACCGCACCGGTAAAAGCATAGGTATAAAACTGGGGTTCTTTCAATACACTCCGGAAATTGTTTAAAATCGCTGCCGGCTTTAATGAATAGTTTGGATCAGGTTTTCGACTTTCGGGCAAAAGGAAATGTACCGAAGCCAGTATTATAAGGGCCATTATCGTCAGCAGCACAAATACATAATGCCATCCAAGAGCAGTAGTAACATATCCACCAATTGTAGGCGCGATTATGGGCGACACCCCTACAACCAGCATCAGCAAAGAAAATACTTTTGCATTATCCTCCACGTCAAAAAGATCTCTCACCATTGCCCTTGAGGCGACCATTCCAGCGCAACCACCCAATGCCTGTAAAAACCGCAAGGCGATCAAACTGTCCACAGAGCCTGCCATAGCACAGAAGGCGGATGCAACCAAATAAATGGAAAGACCGACATAGAGTGGCCGCTTACGACCAAAGCGGTCCAATAGTGGCCCATATATAAACTGGCCCGCAGATATCCCTATAAAAAAACTGGACAAGGACAATGACACGTGCGCCACTGTTGTATGCAGGTCTTCGGCGATATTGGTAAAAGCGGGCAGGTACATATCGATCGAGAAAGGGCCGATCGCTGTAATCATACCCAAAATAAGTATCAGTTGAAATTTTTTCTTTCTTCTCATTAGGGATATTAATATCGGCCATGGCTGAGCTTCCATGCCTTCATTCAAATATATCATTCAGCAGGCCGGCTAAACGCACACCTCCTTTTAACAGTTGTTGATTCAGAATGGGTACATAATTGAAATTATAATCATAACCCAGTTTTTGATCGGGTTGATTTATATCACCATAAATTTTCTCAGCCAGCTGGTAAGATTGATATACCCAATTACTGACAGGCTCCTGCTGCCATTCTTTTATTTCTTCCGGGGTAGGATGATTGATCGCAGCTGAATATTCGGTATAACTCAGTTGCTGGAAAACGACCAATTGTTCATCCCAGACCTGGTGCAAATTTTTTGATTCATTAAACCACATTACTTTTATTTTATTGCCACCCAGGTCTTCCGGCCGGGCGGTGTGCATGGGCTGATGGACGTCACCCACAAAATGAATTAGCAGCCTTAAGTAAAGTATCTTATTTTCCGCTGAAAGTTCTTTCTTCTTTAATTCAGATACCAAAAAGTTAATTCTCGTGTACACATCGGTGGCGGTGTCCTTATCAAGATATGTCTTCACTTCATCTCCTGACAATCCCGCCGGAAAATTTATATAATGCCAGGTGGAAAGGTAACTGTAAGCGGGATCAGACCTTACAAAATCCGCCCAGTTACTTGTCATCGCAATTGATTCGGTTCCCAGGATATTATTGATTTCTTTTTTCGCATTTTTGGTAAGGTAACTTTCCGCAATTTGTCCTACGATCCGGTGTCCTTCCGGTCCCCAGGCCATGGATGCAAAAGGCAGGTAAAAGAATAGTGAAATCAATGCTATTTTTTTCGTTGAATACATAATGATTAGAGATAAATTACTGGTTTTAGAAAATTTGAAACTAAAGGCAAAAATAAGTCAATGCAGGGGATCAGTAATGGGCTTGTCAAAATAAACTGAATTTTTAATGGTCGCCCGGGGTGTCGACTTTAGCGGGCTGTAATTGCATCAAACTTGACACAAGTGTTGCGGTTCCCCGACTAACAATTACTCTTAAACCTTTTCCATTATATAATAAAAAAGCCTCCCTGTTCAGGAAGGCTCTTTTATTTTTGGACAACCCAATTATTGCTTTACAATTTTCAGGTTAGTATCCTTTCCATTTTGCTTTATTCTTATTACGTAGGTACCTGACGGTAAAGTTGAAATATCCACTTTTGTATATAACTGGCTGGTCTTTTGTTTTGACAAAAGCTTTCCATAGATATCATATACCATAAGTTCAGCGGTACCCTTCAACTCATTAAGACCTACGGTAACCGATTTTCTTGCCGGGTTAGGGAAAACAACGGTTTTAGTGAAAACATTCTCAACAGGTTCATCACTAAAGGAGGCTGTACCGGTAGCTATTCTTAAAGTGTAACAGATAGTTGCATTATTGGCGCCATTATACCCATATACCCTTACATAATAAGTACCCGCAGAATAAGTCCTTGTGATCGTTTCGCTACCGGTACCTCCAACCTGGGAAATACCAACCTGTGAAGTGCCATTGCTCCGGTAAACGCGGATATCATAATCAGCAGGCAGGGTAGTCAGCGTAATTGTTGCGGTACCACTGTTTGATATTACAAATTTATAATAGTCGTTATCCCCGCTTGGGCTGATCAGGCCGGTGATATTGGTATTGAACGGAATGAGAGCGGCCCCCGACGAGGTACCGTTTGTTGTAACATCGTACTGGCTTGAACAACCCGGGGAAGCTGTTGTGAAATTTGCCTGGGTATAGGCACTGCTGCCGCTTGTACAATTAGTTAAAACTCTCCAGTTATAGGCACTTGCTGCCACGAGCCCTGTTATATTTACCGAAGTGGAAGTGGTTGCCGCTGCGAAAACAGTCCAGGTGGGTGCACTGTTTAATTTATATTCCACTGTATAATTAACGGCACCTGAAACCGCGGTCCAGCCGGCCGTTGCACTGCTGGTTGTTATAGATGTTGTGTTAAGACCTGCCGGAGCATTACAGGTAGCAGTTGCAGCGGTTGTAAATTGTGCCGTTGTAAAGCCGCTGCTTCCGGTCGCGCAATTAGTCCTTACTCTCCAGTCATACAAAGTGGCAAGTGTAAAGCCGGTAATGTTTACTGATGTGGTG
>JBDTWP010000497.1:0-4262 GCA_040006615.1 Ferruginibacter sp. | reverse complement strand
CCACCTTCTCCAAAATAAAGTGCTTTGCCATCCCATTTTGCATTATCAAATACCTCATTTAAGTCAGTACGGTAAAAGACATAACATGACAAATCCCCGTTATTATTGTCAAAACTTTTTCTTCCATGTACTTTCCACCAGTACTCCATTGTTTTCTGGGCACCCCAATGTACATCGAGTGCCATATTGATATTGTTTGGAAACTGGGCGGCGGTCCACACATTGTCATCATCATGTATCGGGGATGCCAGGCTTATATCAGGCTGGTTAATACAATTAAGGGTGGTTACCGTAGCGTTATCACCAATTACTGAAGCCTGTAACTGATACTGCCCAAAAAGATCCTGGGAAGTAAAGAATGTCCTTTGCCCGGAATAACGTGTATCTGCTACTCCAAAATTATTTGCGGTGATTAATGAGGTACCGGTTCTAATAAATTTGGAAAATGAATCTTTAGAACGATGCATGCTGCTTTCAACAAGAGGCATGGCTGCTGTTTCTTTTTTATTACTTTCAATACCTGTATTATTCGGATCATGGTGACAATTTTTTATTATTGCATCCTTAAAAACCATATTGCCGGTAAGTGCATTAATATAAATAAACTGCCTGCTTTCAGGCTTCAGGGAGTAAACATTGAATTTGTAGGCAAGGCACATTTTTCCAGCTTCTATAAATATATCTTCAACAATCACAAGTTCGCCCCGTGGCTTATTCCACTCAGGATTGTTATTGACGTTTTGGTCCCACACATATTTTTCCGCACCTGCATAACTGAGGGCTTTTTGAAATGCAGCTTCTTCTGTGAGCATGGGCGTAGTTGCTAATTTTTCCGGAATTGAATAAAATTCAAGTTGCAGTAATTGCACCAGTCCGCCTTTATCCACTTCAGATATGATGCCATGCTCCACTTTGATGCCCTTATAGTATTGCTGCAGTTTGATTATCTGGGTTCCGGCATAATCGGTTGACGCTCCTTTCTGAAGAAAAGCGTCAAGCCCCTGTCTTAGATCTAATTTTTCTGATAACCATGCCTGGAGGCGGTTTTTTTGCACCGCCATACGTGGAGAAAATAACAAACCTGCCTGGGTTTTCATTTTGCTGTTTAGTTCAAATTTGTAGAGTTGCTGAAGGGCCGTTTTATTTTCGGCAGCCAGTTTTTGCTGCATTATTTGCAAAGAGGGTTGCGCTATTGTAATTACAACAATACCGCAAAATGCAATTAGTAATGCAGGTAGTTTGAGTGCTGCCATTTGATTAATTTTTATTAAGATATGCAGTTTTTATTGATAAATGCCAAATAAATTCCAGATGGAAATTGTAAAATAGTATTACGAAATTACCTCGTTTTGTGCCGGATGCTATACCAGTTTCAGGTGATTTTATAGAATAATCATCAGCGACGGCCATCACAACAAAGGGGGTACAGATCAGTTGTGTAAGTTGTTTTATCTCTTTTTTGGTACTTTCACATATGAATTTCCGGAACCGTAGAATCGAAAAGAAGACAAATACCCATCCCAAATTAAAAACCCTGACATTTAAGGATCGGTTATCAGCACTTCAAAATGTTCCTCAATTTTTTAAACTGGTATGGCAAACCAGTCCCGGTATGACACTCCTGAGTGCTGCTTTAAGGTTAATAAGATCAGCTATCCCTTTGGCGGTTTTGTATGTAGGTAAGCTGATCATTGACGAAGTGGTGGTTTTAAATGGAGGCAAGGGAACTTTGCCCAACGATCAATTATGGAAGTGGCTAGCCATTGAATTCGGTCTTGTCATTCTTTCGGATATCCTTAACCGTGGCATAAGCCTGATGGATAGTTTGCTGGGGGACCTTTTTTCAAACCATAGTTCAGTAAGGATCATGGCTCACGCCTCTACACTTGACCTGGATCAGTTTGAAGATTCTGTTTTTTATGACAAACTCGAAAGGGCCAGGCAGCAAACTGTAGGTCGTGCCATTCTTCTCTCACAGGTAATGAGCCAGGTACAGGACATCATCACCATGATCTTTCTTGCAGCGGGATTAGTGGCTTTCAACCCATGGCTGATAATATTATTGCTGGTGGCTGTGATACCCGCTTTTCTCGGTGAATCGCATTTTAATGACAGAAGCTATGCACTTACCCGTGGACAAACCCCTGAACGGAGGGAACTGGATTATTTACGTTATATTGGAGCCAGTGATGAAACGGCCAAAGAAGTAAAGATTTTTAACCTCTCCCATTTTATAATTGACCGGTTCAGGCAGTTATCAGGCAAATTTTACAATGATAATAAAAGGCTTGCGCTCAGGAGGTCAGGCTGGGGAACTTTTTTTGCAATAGTTGGTAGTGCAGGTTATTATGGGGCCTATGTTTTTATTCTGATTAAAGCAATTAATGGCAGTCTTTCAATTGGTGGACTTACTTTTTTGGCGGGTTCATTCAGGCAAATGAGAAGCTCCCTTGAAGGTATATTAAACCGCTTCACCAGCATATCCCAAAGTGCTGTTTACCTGGGCGATTTTTTTGAATTCTTTACTATCAAACCAAAAATAACGGAAGCAAAAAATGCGCTCCCCTTTCCAAAGCCGATCCTGGAGGGGTTTACATTTGAGAATGTAGGTTTCCGCTATTTACATTCGGAGACCTGGGCCAACCGGCATTTGAATTTTACGCTCCATCCTTCAGAAAAGCTGGCATTGGTAGGTGAGAATGGTGCAGGTAAAACTACCCTGGTAAAATTATTGGCCAGGCTTTATGACCCTACAGAAGGACGAATATTATTGGATGGGCATGATCTGAAAACCTACAACCTGGAAGAACTGCGCATGCAGACAGGGATTATTTTCCAGGACTATATACGCTACCAGATGTCTTTGGCCCAAAATATTGCTATTGGTAACATCGATGAAAAAGACAACAGGGAACTGATAAAATTGTCTGCTCAGAAAAGCCTTGCGGACGCGCTGGCAGAAAAACTACCCAATAAATATGACCAGCCGCTCGGCAGGCGTTTTAATGATGGCATTGAGCTTTCAGGAGGGGAATGGCAAAAGGTCGCACTGGCCAGGGCATATATGAAAGACGCACAATTGCTGATACTTGATGAACCTACCGCTGCGCTGGATGCAAGAGCGGAGTACACCGTATTTCAACGGTTTGCAGAATTGACAAAGGGTAAATCCGCCGTACTCATCTCCCACCGTTTTTCAACTGTAAGAATGGCCGACCGGATACTTGTATTGGAAAAAGGAGAACTGGTTGAAATGGGCAGCCATGAAGCTTTGCTGCAAAAAAATGGCCGTTATGCCGAATTATTTCATTTACAGGCTATGGGGTACCGTTAGTTAGTGATGGGGGCAATTATTCTAAACGTAATATTGATCCTGTATTCCGTTTTTTTATTTGTTTTGGGCAACTGGTGTTCCCAGTAGTGCTGTGTTTCGCCTTGCATCAACAAAAAACTACCGTGCATAAGTTCCATGGATATTATTGTTCCCTTCTCTTTGTAAAGACGAAATTGAAATATCCTGGTTGCTCCAAAACTTACTGAACCGATCACCGGGTTAGTACCCAATTCTTTTTCATTATCCCGGTGCCAGCCCATACTGTCATTCCCATCCCTGTAAAAGTTTAACAGTGCATTGGTGAAATTAACGCCAGCTGCCTTTTCAATCTTCTCTTTTATTTCCAATAATGAATTGGTCCATTGCTGCGGCTGCATCGTAATTCCTGAATAACTATATTTATTATTCAATTCTCCGTACCATGCAGTAAGCCTTGGCTGCATTATTTCTTTGCCATATATTTTTATTGGCTCCTGCTTCCAGGTTATTTCATCTTTCAGCAAGTTGAAATAATGATCGCTTTCAGTTTGTGAAAAAAAATGCGAATATAGAATAGCTTCGCCGTTGAATGGCAATATATTTTCTATCTTGTGGAATAAGGGATGTTGTATTTTTATATTCATTGATGTCTCTATTATGAATTTCTCTCTTTTATCAAAGGTTTATGATGCTACCCAGATCCTCCCTATGGGATGAATTGGTACATCATTAATTTTTTCTACCCAGATCCTCCCTATGGGAGGGAACCGAAGAACATTAACTTTTTCTACCCAGATCCTCCCTATGGGAGGGACCGAAGAACATTAAATTTTTCTACCAATCGAGTAGGAAGGTAGCGATTAGTTCGCTACCTCTTACACCACCGTACGTACCGGTCTGGTATACGGCGGTTTGTTAAAATAGTTTATTCTTAAATTGTTTTGTTGCT
>JBDTWP010000496.1:0-4264 GCA_040006615.1 Ferruginibacter sp. | reverse complement strand
GAGTGGAATTATACGATTAAGCCAAATTAGTAACCTTTATTGTTTTACAGTTACTTAGCGTTTGCAAGAAACCTGTAGAACTCTTCCCCAGGCGCAGGAATGAGGCGTGGGCACGCGGCAGAGCCTTCCTTGCCAGGTTATTACTACTATTGCATTTTTAAAACCGTAGAACATGAGAAGTGAGTTTGCAACCCTTCCCGGCGTATATTTTTTTCTATTTCGTAAACGGGTAATAATTGCTACAGTCTTTATTAAAGTTTGCCTAAGTTTATACAAAGAAATATTATGAGTACAAAGTATAAATTTATTGATATGAACGCCATATATTTTACCACGTCTACAGTGGTAGGTTGGTCGGATGTATTTATAAGGGACGTGTATAGAAAAATATTATTGAATAGCATCCAGCATTGTCAGCTCAATCAGGGCCTGGTAATACATGCGTGGGTGCTCATGACCAACCATTTACATACTATTTGCCATTGCAAAGAAGGCAAAGACATGGGATTGATTTGGCGGAACAACAAAAGCTTTACAGCCATGAAACTGATAGACGCAATAATCAACAACCCTAAGGAAAGCAGGAAGGAACGTTTGCTATATACATTTGATGAAGCAGGAAAAAAAAGCAGTGGTAATTTCCGATACAAGTTCTGGGAAAATGAGAACCACCCTGTGCTGTTAGCTAGCACTGAAATGTATGACCAACGAATAAATTATTTGCATTGGAACCCTGTAACAGCAGGCTTCGTAGCCGAACCATGGCATTGGTTATATAGTAGTGCAGTTGATTATTTTACCGATAAAAAAGGGTTGTTAGATATTGTAGTTTTAGATGGTTTCTAAGTTTGCAGGCATTAGTAACAATGGGGCACCGGACGGAAGTCCCGCGCCAGTTGGAGATTCGGAACAACAGATCTTTTAAAAACGTCTCCAATTTTAAATTACAGAGTTTTCTTGCAGTACATTATTTAATAGTGACATGATTTTAGATCGTAAAAAAGATTGCCTGTTATACACGATCTTTTTTATAATTACAGAGAAGGATTATTAATGATAGCTAATGATTAATTTTGGATGCTTGCTTGCATTACTTTCAAAACTCGACAAATATTGCCTGCTGTTATAGGTAACTTCGGTTTGGAGTTTCATTAAAAAACTATAGTTGCCATTCACCTGCATATCTTTTACCAAAGCAGTAACATCAATGATCTCATCCTGGAAAGAGGATATGCTTTGAGGTACAAGTACCTCGTTAGTTGTAACTGTGGCAGGTGGATTATTCCAGGTGTAGGTACTAACTGCTGTCCATGAAGACGTAATTCTTTGAATAAGGAATGCATTAGTACTACCAAAATGTGCATCAATCATATTTCCGGCAATGGGTGTCGAATCTCCATACAGGTATAATTTAGCATTATCAATCACGGCATTAAATGGAATTGCTGCCTGATCAAATTTTACCAGGAACCTGGAATTTGAAATAACGCCACCGATAGTCCAACCTGTTAAAAAGAATTCATCATAAGTGGCAATCGGGGCATTTGCATTATTACTACTAATTATGCCTTCGTAAACGTTATTAGACGGGCTAATACTGATTATACTTTCACAACCACCCCAAACAGGTATTCCATTACAAATGGTGAGGTTTTGTCCGTTCAAACCCAGTGGAATATTGATCCATTTTGAACCATTCCAGTATTGCATATCTCCAGGGCCATTTCCTTTATTAACAACAGGATACCACGCATTGCCATTCCAGTAATAATATCCAGGAGAAACGTTGATTGGGGAACCTCCGGAAGTTGCCGTATTAAAAACCAATAAACCGATTGCCGGATTTGTTACAGGACTGGCAATATTAGTTGCTGTTAAAGCTAACCGTGGTGGCAAAAATCCCTTATTATTGCTGCTTACATCAAGTTGCGAGGAGGAATCAGGGGTAGGTGTTCCGATACCAACTTGTGAAAAGGTAGCCCGGAAGGGAATATAAACCATGATAATTAGAACTAATATTTTATTCATGGGTTGGTCGGATTAGGGTACATCGAAGCTACTTTAGAATGCGTATAAAGGTATTGATATTTTTAGCCAAATCAACATTATTAAATCAATTGCTAAAGAATTAAATATTGGATACTTTTGCACGCTGAATTTGAGGAGCCAGGTTTGTTATTTTATTTGAACAAACTTTAATTTTGTCGCGGATCATGTGTTTTTGACAATTAATTTCCATGCAATTATCCATCATTATCATTAATTACAATACGTATAGCCTTACCTGTAAGTGTATTGCATCTATCCACGAAAAATTAAAAGACATTGAATATGAAATAGTATTGGTGGATAATGCATCCGTCGAATGTGACCCCCAACTCTTTATACAGCAATTCCCGAATATAAAATTAATCACCAGTGAAACCAATACCGGCTTTTCGGGAGGCAATAACCTTGGTATCACCCATGCAGGCGGCGACTACCTGCTGTTACTTAACAGCGATACGGAATTAATTAATAATGCGCCTAAAATTTGTCTTGATCACTTAATAGCCAACAAGAATACCGGCATGGCTACCTGCCAATTAATTTATCCCGACGGAAAAATACAATTCAATTGCCGTCGTTTCAGAACGATCAGTTGGGAATTGCTGGAAATATTTCCACTTTATAAATTATTGCCCAAAGCAAAAAGAGAAATGCTGATGCTGCACCGGTATTTTGACCATCAAAGTTTTGCCGATTGCGACTGGGTATGGGGTGCATTCATGTTATTTCCCAAAACTATCATTCAACAATTGCCACAGAAAAAACTGTCAGATGATTTTTTTATGTATTGTGAGGATACATTGTGGTGCTGGGATTTTAAACAATTGGGATACCAGGTCCATTTTTTGCCTGAAGCAAAGGTGATGCATGTACACAGGGGCAGTACGGACAGGGAAAAAATGAAAAAAGTATGGATCACTTCAATAAAAAATCATGCGAAATTCATGAAAAAATTTTATCCTGACCTTAGATGGTATATTTTCGCAATGATTTTTTATTCCAAACAATACATCGCCTTATACTCTGGACTCATATATAAATAATTTTATCAATAAAAAAAAGAATGAAAACAGCATTAATAACAGGAATTACCGGGCAGGATGGAGCTTATTTAGCGGAGCTATTGCTAAAAAAAGGTTACAATGTTCACGGCATTAAGCGTCGCAGTTCATTGATCAATACAGACAGGATCGATCATTTATTCAATGATAAAAGCCTGTCAGACCGTTTTCAGTTACATTATGGCGATCTTACCGATGCATCCAGTTTATTGCGTATCATACAACAAACTCAACCAGATGAAATTTACAACCTCGCAGCGCAGAGCCATGTGCAGGTGAGTTTTGAAACACCTGAGTATACAGCCAACTCCGATGGTATCGGCGTGCTGAGGCTGCTGGAAGCAATAAGGATATTGGGGATGGAAAAGAAAACAAAGTTTTACCAGGCGTCTACTTCAGAATTATATGGACTGGTACAGGAAGTTCCTCAAAAGGAAACCACCCCTTTTTATCCCCGTTCTCCATATGGCGTGGCTAAATTATACGGCTACTGGATAACGGTAAATTACCGCGAAGCATACAACATGTATGCTGTTAATGGCATTTTATTTAACCATGAAAGTCCGATAAGGGGTGAAACCTTTGTTACCAGGAAAATTACGATAGCCGTTTCCAAAATTGTGACCGGCCAGGAAGATATTTTAAGGCTGGGCAACCTGGATGCAAAAAGAGATTGGGGCCATGCCAAAGATTATGTAGAAGGTATGTGGCTGATGATGCAACAGGAAGTACCGGAAGATTATGTGCTTGCTACCGGCATTACCACTACCGTAAGGGATTTTGTAAGGATGTCATTTGCAGAAGCCGGTATTGAGCTGGAGTTTAAGGGAATAGGTATCGATGAGAAAGCCTTTGTAACCAAATGTACAAATCCTGATTATCAATTACCGATCGGCAAGGAGGTGGTGGGTATCCATCCCCGTTATTTCAGACCCACGGAAGTTGATCTCCTGATAGGTGATGCAACAAAGGCCAATACGAAACTGGGTTGGCTGCCCAAATATGATTTGCCCATGCTGGTAAAGGAGATGATGGAAGAAGAACTTAAGTCGAAGAAAAGATAATGCACCTATAAAAAAATGATGTGATTAGTATATATTAATTTATAGAATTAGGTGAAACGTTCGCAATTAGTATATGAAAGCGGCCTCGAA
>JBDTWP010000495.1:0-4283 GCA_040006615.1 Ferruginibacter sp. | reverse complement strand
TAAAATCATTGAACTACTTGCGGCGAGTTCCTTGATTTTAGGATCATGTTGAAATCTTCAGCCTTTTTATTCGCAGCCTTGATTTTTTTTGTTTCTTTTTTTGATAAAAAAAAGAAAATGAAGCCTAACCTATTATCAGCTTAGGTTTTCGAATGTTATGCCTAATGCTATTTATTTAAATATATTGTACACCATCCAACTCATCATATACGCCAGCCCGGTCATATACGCTAATTGAATGGCTGGCCATTTCCAACTTCGCGTTTCTCTTTTTACAACTGCCAGTGTGCTCATGCACTGCATTGCCAATACATAAAAAACCAATAAAGACATACCCGTTGCAAGATCATATACTTTGCTTCCATCTGGCCTTACAGCAGCAGCCATTTTTTGCCGGAGGGTGCTTTTGTTGGTATCTGCATCCTCACCAACGCTATATAAGGTTGCCATTGTTCCCACAAAAACTTCTCTTGCCGCTAATGAAGTGATCAATGCAATGCCAATTTTCCAATCATATCCCAGCGGCCGTATAACAGGCTCTATAGCTTTGCCCAAAGTGCCGGCGAAAGAGCTTTGCAATAATTCTGTTTTGAGTTGTTTTTTGAGTTCATTTTGCTTTCCCGGATTATCTTTTATTAGTTTTTCATACCCGGAAGCTACAGCAGCCATCTTTTTTGCCGGCCCATATGAACTTAAGACCCATAACAAGAGACTGATCACCATAATTATCTTACCCGCCTGGAATACAAATATTTTTGCTTTTTCAACCATCGTGGTCAGCGCATTCTTCCATCTCGGACTACGGTACACCGGCAATTCCAATATGAAAAAACTTCTTTCCTTAATATTAATAAACCACCGCATCACAAAGGCTACTGTTAAAGCCATCAACGTACCCATCAGGTACAATCCCATCATTACCAAACCCTGCATGCTTAAAAAACCAAGATATAATTTAGACGGTATGATCAGTGAAATTAGAATGGTGTATACCGGCAGCCTTGCGCTGCAACTCATCAGGGGCGTAACCATAATAGTCAGTAAACGCTCTTTCCTGTTCTCAATATTCCTGGCGCTCATTATCGCCGGTACAGCACATGCAAACCCGCTGATCATCGGCATTACACTCTTGCCATTTAAACCACATTTTCGCATCAGTTTATCGGTAAGAAAACTAATGCGTGCCATATAGCCCGTATCCTCCAGCAATGTTATTAATCCAAATAAGATCATTATTTGTGGTATAAATATCATTATACCACTCAGGCCTGCCACTACACCGTTAATTAACAGATCACTCCACCATACTCCGGGTAATACCATGCCAAGCCAACCGCCCAGTTTGCCAAAGATCCACTCAATTGCATCCATTGGGTAGCGTGCTACCCAAAATACACTTTGAAACAATAAAAATAAAACAGCTAACAAAACCAGGTAACCCCATTTTCTATCCAATAATATATTATCCAGTTTTTCGGTAAAGAGCGTTTTCTGAAGCGGGTCGGCTTCCACCACGGTTTGGTTCATAATATATTTGATCCTGCTATACCGCTGCATAATCTCCTCGGCCTGGGTTTTGGTTGGATTGAACTTGTTTACAGCTTCAATCTCTTCAATAGAATCCTGTAAAGAAATTGCCAATTTAAAATGCTCATGGTTGATGAGGTAATGCAATGCGGTATAATCGCTGATACCGGGCAGTAATTTCCTGCATGCTTCGATTGGTTTTTCAGCCAGCCCCTTGTTATGGATAAATTCTCTCGGAGCCGTAAAGTTGGCAATAAATGTTTGTTCAATTATTTTTTTCAGTTGTGGTATACCTTTATTTTTCCTGGGATTAATAATTACTACCGGCACACCAAGTTCTCTTTCCAATCCACCAATATCAATCACTGTGCCTTTTTGTTTCGCCAGGTCAATCATAGATAAGGCCACCACTACCGGAATTTTCAGGTCAATGATCTGTGAGCAAAACAATAAATTTCTTTTCAGGTTACTGGCATCTGCAACCAGCAATACCATGCCCGGCTTAATATTTTCATCCTGCTGAAGCAAAACTTTATAAGCTACCCATTCGTCCGCCCGTTTCGGATAAAGACTGTAGGTGCCGGGTAAATCGATAAGGGTAGCCGTCAGTTTTTCCCCAATGCGGCATTGGCCCGTTTTTTTGTCAACAGTTACCCCGGGAAAATTTCCCACTTTTTGGTTTAACCCTGTTAAAGCATTGAATAGTGAGCTTTTCCCGCTATTGGGGTTGCCCACTAATGCTATGTTTATGTTTTTAGTCAAAATATAATGCAAAGCCACTTCGGATAATCATGGTTTCCGGGAGCGAATTACAAAAATAACTCCTATCAATGGTTTATAGTTACGAATTTAGAAACAAGGCGAAGATCGTGAATGAAGAATGGTGAATTAAATTTTGCATTTAGTTTACAACAATAGGATTTGGCTGGATTATCTTTACAGCCTGAATAAATAAACTATATGAAATACATTTTTTGGTTATTGTTTTTTTCCTTTCAATTTGCCAATGCCCAAAAGCTGAAAAAAGCGGATAAAGTAATCCTGGCCAACCTGGAGATGCATATAAATTATTTGTCTGATGATAAACTGGAAGGTAGAAGAACCGGTAGCCATGGCGAAAAGTTAGCCTATGATTATATCAGCACCGAATTTGAAAAAGCCGGCATGGCGCCAAAAGGTGAAAAGGAAACATACCTGCAGGAATTTGAAATAAATGATGGAAAAGAAGTAAGTCCTGTCTCTCATTTAATTATTAATGGCAACGATCTGAAAATGCAACTGGAATATTTTCCATTATCTTTTAGCAACAACGCATCACTGGAAGCAACCGCTTCTATTGCATTACAGGAAAATTCAAATCCCTGGTTTTACGATATTAAGGAATTATTAGATGCTAATAAAAATAATCCTCACTATGATTTGACGGAGGATATTAAAATTAAAGCAACCGGTGCGGCGAAAAATGGAGCCAATGCATTTATCATTTTTAACACTTCCGATATAAATGATGAGCTGAAGTTTGAGCCAAAAGCAAACTCAGAACCGCTCTCAATCCCTGTCATATATGTTACAAGGATAGCCAAAGAAAAATACCTGAAAGATGAAACGGCTACGCTGGACATTCAATTAAGAATTGCCATTGCTGACAAAAAGAGATATGGCCACAATGTAATCGGATATATCGATAACAAAGCCGCTACCACAATTATTATTGGCGCCCATTATGATCATTTAGGCTATGGCGAAGATCATAACTCGTTATTTACAGGCGGTACATCTGAAATACACAATGGCGCAGACGACAATGCAAGTGGATCCGGCGCTCTTATTGAATTGGGTAAAATGCTAAAAGCGGCTAAATTTAAAAACAACAACTACCTGGTGATCGCTTTTTCAGGTGAGGAATTAGGCTTATTCGGGTCAAAGTATTTTACCGAACATCCGACAATTGACCTCACCAGGGTGAATTACATGATAAATATGGACATGATTGGCAGGCTCAAAGACAGTACCCACGGGCTTAGCATCGGGGGCTATGGCACTTCCCCGGAATGGGGTGATGTGCTGCCAAAAACAGACCGTTACTTTAAACTAAGTTTTGACAGCAGTGGCACGGGCCCAAGTGATCACACTTCTTTTTACAGGAAAAATATTCCTGTATTGTTCTTCTTTACCGGCACACACCCTGATTATCACAAGCCAACCGATGATGCAGACAAGATCAACTATATTGGAGAATTCCAGGTGCTGAAATTTATCTTTGCCTTGATTGAAAAGACAAATAATAAAGGTCAACTGGCTTTTGCAAAAACAAGGGAAACGCAAATGAACGCAAGGGCCAGTTTTAAAGTAACACTCGGTATTATGCCTGATTACACCTACGAAGGGTCCGGGGTGAGAGCCGATGGAGTAACGGAGGGAAGGACAGCGCAAAAAGCCGGGATTAAAGCCGGAGACATCATTACACAATTGGGCGAGTATAAGTTTTCAGATCTGCAAACTTATATGGAGACATTAAATAAATTTAATAAAGGTGATGCAACAAAGGTGAAAGTGAAAAGGGGAAATGAAGAACTTACATTTGATATTGTTTTTTAGCTCCTGGTCCGGAAGAGGAACCGAAGTATTAAAAAATGAACTATTCAGCAAAATAATGACTATTCAAATTCTATTAAACAAATTCCCCTTCAGGGGATAGGGGTATGAAACTCAAAATAGACAACGAAACCATTGCCCGGGAATTTTTTGAAGACGCT
>JBDTWP010000494.1:0-4328 GCA_040006615.1 Ferruginibacter sp. | reverse complement strand
TTGGAAGTTTCATTCGGCGATCTATTCCAATGTATTAAAACTTACCCGGGATTCTTTCATTGCAGAGGATATTGTACAGGAAGTATTCATATCCTTATGGGAAAAGCGATGCCAGATTGATCCCGAACAGGAAATTGGAGGATGGTTATTTGTAGTGAGCTATAATAAATCTGTAAGCCATCTAAAATTAAAATTAAAAGAATCGCTTGTACAGGCAGCATTGCAACCTACCCTTGAAGTTACAATTGACGAAGATCATGATCTTGTTCATGCACAGGTTAATTTGCTTGCTAAAGCGATTGAGCAGCTTTCTCCTCAAAAAAGAAGAGTATTCGAATTGTGTAAACTTCAGCATAAAACATATGAAGAAACAGCTGAAGAATTAAAGCTCTCAAAACATACGGTAAAGGAATATTTATCCAGTGCTGTTAATTCCATCAAAGAGTATATCAATCAACATCCTGAACATGCCTTTATATTTCTATTTGCAATATCATTTGAAAATTTCCTTCCATAGGGTTACAGCTTAGCTCAGTTCGATTGGATATTCAAAAGGAAATATTGCAATCAGTAGGATTTTTTAATATATAAAAAAATAAATCAAAGAGTACCCCCCCGTTTTAATTACATTTTAGTATTTAATTAAAACGACTTCACTTGCTAACTCCAAAAAGTAAAATAGAACAATTGCTTGAAAAAGCTGAATGGACCACTGAAGAATCCCGGTGGCTTTTAGATTTCCTTAAAAATTCAGGGGACAATGAATTAAATAATATAATGCAAAGTCATTTTTTAAATGATCTTGCAAATTCTAAGGTAATTGATCCCGTTATTTCTGAAACACTCTTAGACAGGATTCATCAACGGATTGGCTCCACTCAAAAAAAGGAACGGGTAAAGCTGGTGTACATATGGGGAGTACGAATGGCTGCTGCATGTGTGGTTGGCTTACTCACTTTTAGCACCTTCCTGTGGGTAAAACATAATTCCAAACCAGAGCTTGCACAGCCACAGGTTAATAAAATTAAAAACAATAATGACGTAGAGCCGGGTGGAAATAAGGCCGTTTTGACTTTGGCAAATGGCGCTACGATCGTGTTGGATGATGCAATGAATGGCGCACTTGCCCAGCAAGGCAATACGAAAGTTATAAAAATAAATGGTAAACTTGACTACAAAAGCTCCGGGGCAGAAAACGGGGAGGTTTTGTATAATATGATAGCGACTCCACGAGGCGGTCAGTACCAGGTAGAATTACCTGATGGCAGCCAGGTCTGGTTAAATGCGGCCTCCTCGCTTCGCTTTCCAACTTCCTTTATTGAAAAGGAAAGAAGAGTGGAAATAACCGGCGAAGCCTATTTCGAAGTGGCAAAGAACAAAGCGCAGCCCTTTATTGTGAGTGCAAACGGGGCAGAGATACAGGTAATAGGCACGCACTTTAATGTGAATGCATACAACGATGAATCTACTATCAGTACTACATTACTGGAAGGCGTTGTAAAGTTTGTAAAAGACGGCAACAACATAACCCTTGCGCCCGGTCAGCAATCGCAACTTACAAAGAATGGACAACTGAAAATAGTAAGGGATGTAGATGTAGATAAAGTGGTAGCATGGAAAAACGGCTTCTTTATTTTTGAGGGTTCAGATTTTCAAACTGTCTCCAGGCAATTGTCCAGATGGTATGATGTAGAGGTGAAATATGACAAAAAGATTGATGATCTCCTTTATGCCGAAATTCCAAGAAACACCAGGCTTTCCGATGTATTAAAAGCATTGGAGCTTACAGGGAAAATACATTTTAAAATAGAAGGAAGGGAAATAATTGTATTGCCATAAATTATCCCGGGATTTATTTATACCAAAATAACTTTTTCCAAACCTATCGAATTCTTTCACCAGGCTTATTCCATCTGTAATTCACTTTGCAGGGGTAGATATTATTTCAAAAATTAGTGTTAGTTTCTAAATGATGCTTTTAAAACAATATTATTAACTAATAAAAAAGGAGGAAGCGATAAACAAAACAACATTACATCAACACAGAATAAAAATTAAAATTAAACAAAAACCGGATCTCCGCTTGCAGGCGGGACCCGGGAAGTAGTTCAGGCAAGTTCAATCAAAACGTTCTAACAGTTCTTATTAAATCACCTAAACAAACCAAATGTATGAAATTAATTGCTTGCAGCAACATTTTCAGGCTTCAAAGAAAAACGGTTGCCAAAACATGGTTGATTATGAAAATGAGTGCGATTTTATTGTTTGCTTTATCCTTTAATGCAGGTGCAAATACTTATTCGCAAAATATTACCCTGTCACTAAAGCATGCGCCACTTCAAAAAGTGTTCAGGGAAATTAGCAGACAAACTGGTTACAAATTCGTTTATACCGAAAGTCTTTTACAAAAAGCAAAAAAGGTTACTATTTCTGCCACTGATGCCTCCCTGGATCAGGTATTGGCAGAATCATTTAAGGACCAGTCACTTACTTACACCTTCTTAAATAAATTCATAATCATTAAAGAAAAAGTGGTTTTAATACAAAATGAGACATTACTGCCACCTCCTCCTATTGTTATCAAGGGGCTGGTTAACGATGAAGAAGGAAATCCTTTAAAAGGAGTATCTGTATTAATCAAGGGAACCAATTTTGGAACAAGTACGGATGAAAATGGTTCTTTCTCTATCGAAATTCCTGATGGAAATACCAAAGTGTTGGTTTTCTCTTTTGTTGGAATGCTGGACCAGGAGATTAATACAGTTGGAAAAACAGACATAAGGATTAAAATGCATGTCGATGATAAACTACAAAAGGATATAGTTGTAATAGGATACGGCAGTCAGAAGAGGAAAGATTTAACTGGCGCAATTACTTCTTTGGGAGAAGAAAAATTTAGAGAAAGGAACGTTGTGAGTTTAGTGCAGGCAATGGCAGGTCAGGCTGCAGGTGTGCAAATTGCACCTAGAAATGCATCCCCGGGTAAACCTAGTATAGTAGTAATAAGGGGTATTGGTTCCATAACTGCAGGGTTTGCACCTTTGTATGTGATTGATGGTTTTCCGGTAGATCAACAAAACGCCGATGCATTAAATCCTAATGATATTCAGTCTGTAGATGTTCTTAAAGATGCATCTGCAACAGCAATATATGGTTCCCGCGGCGCAAATGGTGTAATAATTATTACTACAAAAACTGGAAATAAAGGCAAACCAACTTTTAATTTTAGTGCTTCATATGGCAGTTCAAAAGTCAATGAGAATGACTTTTTCGATATGCTTGATGCTAAGGAATATGTTCAATATATGAAAGAAGCTGCACAAAATACAGGTACGGCAGTTCGGTCACCCATTGCGAATTGGGATGGTTCAACCAACACCAATTGGCAGGAATTAATATACCAAAAGGCCCCTTTTAGTAATTACTCTTTATCTGGTTCAGGTGGTTCAGATAACACCACCTACAATTGGTCTCTTGGATATACCAATGAGGTGGGAATTGTAAAAGGAACTGACTTTAAAAAATTCACTGCAAGAGTAAGGGTAGATTTTAATCCATCAAAGAAGTTTCATATAGGAATTAATATAGCTCCAAATTATCAGTTGTCAACTAATATGCCTGATGGCGACTTTAACTCACCGATGGGGGCAGCCGTTTTTATGCCGCCTATTATACCCGTTAAAATGCCAGACGGTTCATATGGTAATACACAAAAGTTTCCAGGTATTTCAGATATTCAAATAGCTAATCCATTAGAAATTATTGATTTGTACAAAGATAAAACAAAGGGTCTTTTCTCAATGGTAAATTCAGTAATTGAATATGAAATCTTAAGTGGTTTAAAATTGAGATCTACTATTGGAGTAAATACAACAGGTGTCGTAAATGAGGTATTTAGTCCATCAACTTTACCACCTTTACCCCACTCCCCATCTGCTTCTTATAATAATAGCTCCTACCTGAACTGGGTTAATGAAAACACGATAACCTATAATAAGGTTTTTAAAAAGGATCATTCAATAAATATATTAGGTGGGTTTACCAGTCAAAGACAGGATAACACGAATGTATACGTAGCGGCCAATAATTTTCCTACAAATTTTGTTGAAACCTTAAATGGAGGTGTAATTACTCCGTCAGCTACTGGTACTACAAAATCAGCCTGGTCGCTTTTGTCTTATTTAGCCAGGGCAAATTATATTTACAAGGGCCGTTATATATTGACAGGATCTATCCGCACTGATGGTAGTTCCAGATTTGGGGCGAACAAAAGATATGGCGTTTTCCCGTCTGGTGCAGTAGCATGGAGACTTTCCGAAGAGCCCTTT
>JBDTWP010000493.1:0-4358 GCA_040006615.1 Ferruginibacter sp. | reverse complement strand
ATTTCCACACACTGCAGTGGCAAGCCAGGTATTTAGCTTTTTTTGAGAAGACATGTTCCTGGTTTGAGATTCAATTAATTCGCCCATTTATGAAATGAAAACAGTGTTTAGCTTTTGTAGTATACCAAATGTAACTTTTTTGAATCACTCCTTCAGAATTTTGTCAACCAACATTATATACTCCTAAAACCAGTCCGTAAAAGAGGATCTGGTTTGATTTAATAATAACCCGGATTTCTGTGTCATTTAAATAGCTTTTCAAGAGTTATTATAGCTAAAACTGAATTTCTTTCTAAAATTTGGTCGCCTGGCTATGCGTGATAAATTTGTTCGGCAAGAAGAGATCCGGCAAATCAGAAAACCGTGTGAGAATTGCTCAATTCCAGCCATGAATTTAAAATATCTTCCAAGTCCCAGTTTTAATTGGTTATACAAATTTTGGTCCGAAGTCCGTTACGGGAAAGATACCTGGCTTACTCCTTTTCCACGTTTAGCTTCCTTGAATATGTCGCATCCTTTTCGAAAACTCAATACTGGAATTTCAGCCTGATTTATTACCTGTTGTGTGTACCGGCTCATGAAAAAATCTAAGCCATTATAATCCAGGCAAGAATTGATAACAATCAAATCGATTGGTAAAGTTCTGCTCAACTCAAGTACTCTTGCCGCGAAATTGTTACACACATATACTTTTTTTGAATAGGTAAGATTGTTATTATTGTTCAGTGGCACCATTTCAAAAAATTCTTTTTCATCATTTAAAAATAACCTTTCTTCCACTTCGCTTTGCAAATACAGATTTGCAATGTGTATGGATGACTCTACCCCACTTAAGAATGATTGTATGAACTGATACTTGTCAATAATGCCTTTAACAGGTCTAACGGGAAACAGGACCTCCCTAAAAACTCCTGGTTCAAAATTAGCTGGTACGGTGAGAACAGGTTTGGTGGCATTTTTTATTACGCTCGATGTAGTTGCCCCTACCAAAAACTCCTTTACTCCGGATATACCATGCGTACCCATTACAATCAAGTCTATCGGAATTTCGTCTGCAGCACGGCAAATTTCGTCATATGGAATTCCCACCGGCATATGTATTTGAACACGTAGTTGATATTCCCTTAAAATTGTTTCATATTTTTCATAAAGACAAGTTCTTGCCCGTTCATTAATTTCATGTCTCATTTTCAAGGTATATACTTCAGTCGACGGGTTTGAAATCACATACCTATTTTCAAGGACGTATAATAAATGTAAAACTGCATCGTGTTGTTTACATAAATCAATTCCTACTTTCAATGCGCTTTTCCCGGCTTCAGAGAAATCAATCGGTGCGAGAATATTTAAAAGAGAGGATTTCATTGTTTTTAAATAAAATTAAGCAAGGGGGATAACAGTGCTATTAAAAACGAATTAAAAACCGATTAAAATTATCATCTTGTGGATATAAATCAAGTAGGTTCATATAATAAATTATGAGTAAAAGCGTTAGTCTTACTTTGAATTAACTTTAATCATTACATCATCCACAAATATTACGGACCATTCAAAATTCGTAATTCTAAACTATGCTCTATGGCAATATTTTTGAGAGCCCCCAATTATAATCTCAATTTTAAAACTCTTTCGTGGTCAAAACTGTTAAACACTTCGGGTAAGATATGTCGTCAGCATATTCGGCCGTTATAAAATCCTTTTGGATCATAATATCTATAAAAGCATGGGCAGCCGGACAATATTGCTTCATCAGCCATTTGAAAGGATTAAAAGGGGATTAATTGTCAATTAAAAAAAACATATCAACACTTAAATATGCAATATGAATAGATCAAATCCATTATCTATTGTACATTTGCGGTCACCGAATTTAATTTTTTATGACCGCCTTTATTATTATCGTTTTTATACTCGGGTATATTGCAATAGCTTTCGAGCATCCTTTAAAATTAAATAAAGCAGCCTCCGCCTTAATAACCGGCACGCTTTGCTGGACCCTGTATGTTTTGCAAAGCGAATCACCTGACAAGGTTACTAAAGAATTATTACATCACGTGGGAGATATTGCTTCCATTTTATTTTTTTTATTGGGCGCGATGACAATTGTGGAACTAATAGATACACACAACGGGTTTGACCTGATCACCCAAAAAATAACTACTACGAGTAAGCGAAAAGTTTTGCTTATTATAACTGTATTGACATTCTTTCTATCCGCCCTATTGGATAATTTAACCACAGCTATTGTAATGACATCACTGTGTTCAAAGATATTGGCCGACAAAGAGCACAGACTATGGTTTGCCGGTATGATTGTAATTGCCGCGAATGCCGGCGGAGCCTGGTCACCATTAGGCGATATAACTACCACCATGCTTTGGATTGGCGGACAAATAACCGCATTGAATATCATGAAGCAATTGATACTACCCAGTATAGCTGTTTGTATTATTCCGGCTTTAGTTGTTTCGTACCGGTTTAAAGGAAAAAAAATTAACCCAATCCCACCATCAGAATGTACAGTTGAGGAAAAAAGGGATGGACGAATAATTCTTTTTGCAGGAGTTGGCTTTTTGATTTTTGTCCCGGTATTTAAAACAATTACTCATCTTCCTCCTTTTATGGGGATGTTGTTGGCCCTTGGATTAATGTGGGTGATTACTACCTTTCTTCACAAAAACAAGAGCACGGAATATGCAAAAAGGTTTACCGTAACCAATGCATTGCAAAAAATTGATGCTCCGAGCATTTTATTTTTCCTGGGCATTTTATTAGCTGTGTCAGCTTTACAGGCTATTGGAATACTGAAGGGTCTGGCTACCGTACTTAACAATAGTTTAAAAAATGACTATTTAATTGGTACCGCATTAGGATTGCTTTCTGCTATAGTGGATAATGTGCCGCTGGTGGCAGCTTCCCAGGCCATGTATGATTTATCAACTTATCCAACAGACCATCCTTTTTGGGAATTTTTAGCATTAACTACCGGCACCGGAGGCAGTGCTATCATCATCGGATCGGCTGCAGGTGTTGCGGTGATGGGTATTGAGCAGATTGATTTTATGTGGTATTTAAAAAAAATTACCTGGCTTGCACTCATTGGCTTTGTGGCCGGTATTTTGGTGTTTCTATTACAACTCAACTTTAGCCGGCTTTTCTAATGGTTGTAAACACTAATCTCAAACAAATGCGCAGTTTCAGTTCGCTTTTTTTTTTGAAGAATTTCTTCGTGTTCAAACATCAATTGTTCCCAATTAATTAAATAAAAATGTTAATGAATTCTGAAAGGCAATAAGAACACATTTTTCCTTTGCTACTTTTATTAAAAAGCTGTTTCATCAAAATTGCAATTCGGGTTATTCAAATGTTAACGCTATTACATTTTAAAGCGAAGTTGTTGCATATCTCATATCTTTACACGATTATCTTTCGTATGGACACTGTCGTTGAGATATCACACAACTACATAATTTAAAAATGCTGATCCTAAAATAACAATGATTTTATTTCAATGGTCTTCATTGAAAATCAGACAAATTTGCTATTGGTGATAATCTTCCGCTGTGATTTTTTAATCCAATTTTAACGCTGAGCTAATTCTATTATAACAATTCTAAGTCATCTTGCACTCAACGAAAGCCATAGTCAATATTTTAAAACACGCTTTGTGATCAGTATTGGAAATGAATATGGCTACAAAACATGTGAATTATGTAAGATTTTTTTATAATAATGTAACACAATGGTTAATTGGATAGCGACCTTTGTTTTCCTGCTCTTTTCCTTGCTGCGCAATCTACCAAGGCAGTTTATATCAATGATTTTCAATTGCAGGTTAGAACAAAACATATGGGGCCATTTCTATTTTAATGTGTATTTAAATAATTGCGAAAAAAAATTAAATACATACGGCGAAATAGATTGATTACCATATGAGGGCGACCGATGGGGAAACAGGCAAAGTGGAAGATTTCTATTTTGACGATAACACGCTGGATACCCTGTATATGGTTGTGAAAACCGGAAGCTGGCTTTTTTGGCCGCTAGTTGCTCATTTCTTCGGTAGCATTACAATCATCGACTTGTAAGAGAAAATTTTACGATGAACCTTAAAAAAAATCAAATCAGTGCCAGTACGGTTTCGGATTTGCACAAACCTGTTTCGCACCGGCATGAGCGTGGAGGAAATGTTTTGTAAACAGCAGGCTTATTCATTATTTATTTCAAATGACAATGGAACATAATTTGACCAAAGATGAGACCGGCCTAAAAGAAAAGAAGAAGAAGAAAAAAATACTGCACAGCCTGTATATTGAACTGGTAAAATTACAAAAGGAAATTATTGCTTCTGATATAAA
>JBDTWP010000492.1:0-4385 GCA_040006615.1 Ferruginibacter sp. | reverse complement strand
TAATATCCGTTGTATTAAAAAGCACGTTTCCCCTGTCGTTGTAAGCTGAAAATGCAGTTCCGGCCCGGAAATCACCAAGGTTATAAGAAGCCTTGTCATTGTAATCAAACCATACCTTGCTATACAACAAATTCGTAGCGGCCAAAACCTGTTCATCCGTTTGATAAAAACCTGCATCCACGATCGCATCCGTTGGTGGCCTCTCAAGAAAGTCTTTTTTACAGCCAGACGACAGAATAGCGATTGGAATAATTAAACCAAGCAGAAAATTTATGCTGTTTTTACTTATCTTCTTCATTTTCTAAATTTTAAATATCCTAAAAATTTACATTTAAGCTAAAGGTATAAATGGGGGTTAAAGGGTAACGCCCGTTATCAAGACCAATAGCCTGGTTACTTCCATTTGCATTGCCCCCTACATAAGATCCTACTTCAGGATCAAAGCCGGAGTAACCCGTAATGGTAGCTACGTTTTGAGCTCCAATCGAAGCCCTTATGCCTCTTACCAACTTTTGTCTCGACATCAAAGACTCCGGCAGGTTATAAGAGAGTGAGATATTTTTAACGCGTAGAAATGATCCATCCTCTACCCACTTGCTGCTGGTTGTTCCATAGTTGTTGTCATTGGCTATCTGAGAATTGGCAAGCCTTGGAACAGTCGTTCCGGTATTAGTAATTATGGCAACACCGTTTTTATCCACACCTAACTTTGCATAATCCATCGCAGAGACAGCTAAATTTCGGCTGATGTATATAGTAGATGTTTTATTGTTAACCTTAGCTATATGATTATAAATATCATTTCCGGAAGTTCCGGTGATAAGTATACTCAGATCAAAACCTTTATAAGAGAATGTATTTGTAAACCCTCCAAAAAGTTTTGGCCAGGGGTTTCCTATATTTGTTTCATCCCGGAAATCAATGATCCCGTCACCTGAGTCAGCAACTCCATTACTATCCGTATCCACAGTAGGCATGTCTCTATACTTTACATCTCCAATCCATACGCCGGTTGCTTCATTTGTAGGTATCCTGGCGCCATTGTTATCAACCCGTACGGCACTCTTATTTATCTCCTCCACCGATTGGAACAAGCCCTCCGCAATATAACCACGGAACAACCAGGGCGCCTGGCCTACTGAAGAACGCTGTGTCCAGTTATCAAGCCACCAGGATGTACGTTCAACAAATGCTGCATCAGAATAAAACTTCTTTATGGTAGTCTTGAAACTGGAGATATTCAGGCTTGATTCCCATTTAAAATCTTTAGTTCTAACATTCGTTGTATTCAATGTAAGCCCCCAACCCTTGGTTTGCAGCGTTCCGATATTTACGGTTGGATTGCCGACAGAACCGGTACCGCTGGTTCCCATATACCAGGCTAAGGGATTCTCCATGATCAGGTTGTTACTATTCTTTATATAATAGTCACCATCAATCGTAATCCTGTTTTTTAGAAAGCCTATATTCAGGCCAATATTATTGGTTTTCGTTTCCTCCCATTTTAATGCGGGGTTACCATACCTGCCGGGTAAAAACCCTATTCCCAGATCCGAGGGATCTGCAATTAATGGCGAATAAATGCCGCCTCCGCCCTGGTTTCCTGTTAGTCCGATTTCATACCTCAATTTCAGATCACTTATCATGGAAACATGGAAGAATTTTTCCTGGGACAATCTCCACGCCGCCGAAGCAGATGGGAATGTTCCCCACTTGTTATCAGGTCCGAAATTCGCAGAACCATCTGTTCTGATAGTACCTGTTAAAATATACCTGTTATCATAATTGTAATTCAACCTGCCCAGGTAAGATTCCATAGCCCATTGGCCCGAACCACCCGTATTAATACCACCTCCGCCGGCGGCAAGATCAAAAACATTATTGGTAAGGTAGCCCGATCTTCCGGCACCGATATTTTGCCATTTCGACTCCTGTGATTCGTGGCTTACCATCACCCCAAGGTTATGTTTCTCAATTTGCCGGTTATATTCCAGCAACTGGTTCCAGTTCCAGTAAGTACCCATACTGACATTGTTACTTAAAGTAGCAGTTGTATTCCTTGAATTAACGCCCCAGTTATAAGTGGGATTATAATACAATGAATTAGCGTAATTGATATCCGTATTAAAGGAAGACCTGAAGGTAAGTCCTTTCATCAGGTTCAAACCCAGGTTGAGCCCACCTAAAAATTGCCTTCTCCTGTTATTATTTGTTCTTACGCTGGCAATTGCCACAGGATTAGTCGGGGCAAATTGATTAGCGCCATTGATATCATTACTTCCTCCCCAATCGCCATTAAGGTTTTTAACAGGTATTTGTGGCGTTAATTGCAATGCATCTGTGATTACTCCCTCGGAACTTGTTGTAAGTTTCTCATTTGTTTGGCTAAAACTAAGATTTGCACCAATTGTTATCCACTCCCGGGGTTTATTATCCAGGTTAACACGAAAACCATATCTGTCAAAGCCCGAACCAAGCGCAACACCTGCCTGTTTCAGGTACTCACCAGACATATAATAGGTGGTAGTATTGTTTCCGCCACTCAAACTTAGCTGGTGTTTTTGCATGGCAGCAGAATTAAATAACTCATCCTGCCAATCCGTTCCATTTCCCAATAGGGAAGGATCTAAGAATTCATTTGGGGTTGTCCCTCCCGCAATTGCATGAAATTCTTTAACCATTTGCGCGTACTGCGGTAGGTTCATTACATTCAAATGCTTTGGAGGAGTCTGTATATTATACTGGTAGCCATAGTTGAGCCTGGCTTCACCTGCCTTCCCACGTTTTGTGGTTATTAAAAGTACTCCGTTGGTTGCACGAGAACCATAAATGGCTGTAGCAGAAGGTCCTTGCAAAACCTGTATATCTTCAATATCTGCAGGATTTAAGAATGCTAAAGGGTTAGAAGAATTTGTTGTTCCTCCACCATACATCTGTACACCATCAATCACATAAAGTGGTTCGGTATTTCCATTAATTGAACTGATTCCACGAATAGCTACAGAGATCCCGCCACCTGGCTGACCCGAATTTTGCGTAATGTAAACACCTGCGGCCCTTCCCTGTATTGCCTGCTCAATGGTTGTATTTACTGTTTTTTCAATATCTTTTGCAGATACGGTGGTTTGGGCAGTGGTAAGATTTACTTTCCTGGCCTTACCATAACCGACAACTACCACTTCATCCATCTTTGATTGTTCTTCTGTTATTGAAATATCCAGCGAATTCGAACTGCCTATTTTTATCTCCTTGGGCTGGTAACCCACATAAGTCACTACCAGTATATCGCCTGTTTTTGCCTGGAGATTAAAGGCACCCTGGGCATCAGTAAAGGTTCCGACCGTGGTCCTCTTGTTGATAACAGATGCTGCCACCAGTGGCTTGCCTGCGTCGGAGGAAATCTTTCCGCTTATTCTTCGCTCGCCTGTTTGAGCATAAAGCGCATTCCCTGCCAGCAGAGCGGTAAACATTGCCCATAAAAAAAAGACTCTGAGATGGATGGTAGATTTAGATTTTTTCATATGCGATCATCATTATAGGTTTAAAATTATAATTGTTTAACTGTACCTTGTTATCTTTAAATATGTTTAAATTGGTATATCACACTATATTTTTTAAATGAATTTTAGAATTTAAACAAAGAGGGTCCCCTGAATTATTATAGCGTATAGATAATACAGTTTCGAGGATTATTGAAATAACCTGGTGGAGAAATGGCTTTAGGATTAGCAGGAACATTAATCGTATTGATTTTAAAAAACAGAAACTCTTTATAGAAACAAAATAGCTTTGAAAAACAGTATTTCCACGCGGAAATGTCATTTTTGAGCATCATTAATTTTGCGCTCCAAAGGTAGTTGATAAAATATAATACTATTTTATCTGATAACAGTCATTTTATATAATGATTATGAGACTATACCTTGCAATTTTGCTAAAACTAATTACCATGGCTATTTGCTCAATTTTTTTTAATACCATAATTGATTACCTGTTTGATACTATTTTTACATAATTTCAACCATTTATCCGCCGCAAAAATTATTTTAAAGTTTCGGTAAGCAATACCTATAAGAAAATTGAGTATTACCTTAAGGCAAATTTTAATTTGAATTAGCTGCACGAAGCTGGTAATTATGCACCTTTAGTTTACATATTGCCAATGATCCGGCTAAAATTTATTTTGTGAATGGATGCTTAAATGCAAAACAGCCCTGCATAAAATATTGCTAAGGAAGATAGATCTCTTAACAAATACCCGGGAATTGAATACCTGCTGAAATATTTCATTCCAACTAATGATCAATTCAACTCCATTGAGTAAATTATAATTAAGAAATCAAGGCTGTTTGAGCCGGGCATAAACTTAAAATCATTGAACTACT
>JBDTWP010000491.1:0-4389 GCA_040006615.1 Ferruginibacter sp. | reverse complement strand
ACGGAAAAGGAAGGCCTGAGCAATAATACTATAACAAGTATCCTGGAAGATAAAAATGGCAATCTTTGGTTCGGCACAGAGCTGGGGTTTAGTAAATTAGAAAAAGATAAATTATCCTCCTTCGCTAAGGTTAGGCCAGGTGAAACTGCCCCCATCTTAAGTGACCCCAGGCCCCTTTTTAAAACATATACGTATGACGATGGATTTTCAGGAATTGGTGTAAATTTTGGCAAAACCATTCATGAAGCCAATGATGGTACCATCTGGATAGGCTCCAACGACAGGTTAACCGCCTTTCATCCTGGTACGGAAACCCGGGATACCTTAGCGCCCAACATACAACTTACCGGCGTTACTCTTTTTAACGAAACCATCGCCTGGCAAAATTTAATATCCGATTCCGGGGGCACTCGTCGAAGTGCCGATAACTATCGGGAGCGGGCAAAAGACACCAGTATTGCTTTGGGTAATGGCGTGAGTGTGCATGACTTTCATTTTGATAGCGTAAGCAAATGGTATGATGTACCGGAGCACCTGAGCCTTGCTTATGACAACAATTACCTTTCGTTTCAATTTGTGGGCATCACCATGCAATCTCCTAAAAAAGTAAAGTACAGGTTCAAACTCGAAGGCCTTGACGAAAACTGGAGCGCTCTGACCGATCGCACCGAGGCGCCCTATGGCAACCTGCCTCATGGCAAATACACTTTTAAAGTAAGAGCCATGAATAGCGATGGTTATTGGAGCAGGGAATTTAATTACTCTTTTACCATCCGGCCACCATGGTGGTTCACCTGGTGGGCCTATGTCCTGTATATAGCGCTGCTTGCTGTTGGGATCTGGTCCGTTGTTTATTACCGCTTAAAAAGCTTGCGCCGCGAACTTGAGGAAAGAAAAAAAGAACAACAACTTACCGAACTAAAACAACAGAAGACAGAATTCGAAATGCAGGCTCTTCGTGCACAAATGAATCCGCATTTTGTTTTTAATTCTCTAAATTCTATCAACATGTTCATCCTCGAGAATAATAAACTGCAGGCATCGGAATATCTTTCCAAATTTTCAAGGCTGGTACGATTAATACTGCAAAATTCGCAGGAAGCATTTATCCCTTTGGAAAAAGAATTGGAAGCGCTTCAGTTATATCTTGAACTGGAGTCGCTTCGGTTTGAACAAAAGTTCGGGTATAAAATTTCAATAGATGATGAAATTGATACAACGGCGTTGAAAGTGCCCCCGCTCATTATTCAGCCTTATGTAGAAAATGCTATCTGGCATGGGCTCATGCATAAAAAAGAAAAGGGACACCTCGAAATTGAATTATACCAACAACAGGAAATATTGTTTTGTAGGATTACTGATGATGGAGTTGGAAGAAAGACAGCTGCAGAATTAAGAAGCAAATCTGCATCAACATATAAATCAGTGGGAATGGGCATCACAGCGAGTCGTATCGCTTTAATACAACAAAGAAAGCAAAATGAAACTTCCATAACAATAAATGACCTTGTATTTCCAGACGGTAATCCGGGGGGAACAGAAGTATTGATCAAAATTCCTCTTTCCTATGATTAAAGCTATTATTATAGATGATGAAATGCATTGCCGCAAAACATTGGATATATTGTTGAAAGAATATTGTCCTGATGTACAGGTGATGGATCAATGCCCTGATGCTCAAACAGGTCTTGACGCGATAAAAAAGTTCAAGCCCGATCTTGTATTTCTCGATATAGAAATGCCGCATATGAACGGGTTTGAAATGCTTGAACAATTTTCAGAAATTCCTTTTGCCGTTGTTTTCACTACCGGTTATGATCAGTATGCCATCAAAGCATTCCGCTTTAGTGCCCTTGATTATTTGCTTAAACCTGTTGAGCCGAAAGAACTCCTTGCCGCAGTACATAAAGTACAAACAAACAAAAAATTACCTGAAACTGAACAATTTAAAATGCTTTTAAAACATGTCCGGGGACAGGAGCATCATTTTAATAAACTTGCTGTACCTACCTCAGAGGGTTTTGAATTAATACCGGCCGATCAGTTGATGCGTTGTGAAGCAGATGATAACTATACCCATCTCTATTTCAAAAATAAAAATAAAATTACTGCCTGTCGCACTTTAAAGGAAATTGAAGAACAGCTGGAGGATTTTAATTTTTTTATCCGCATTCATCATTCGCATATTGTAAATATTAATGAAGTAATAAAGTATGTCAGGGGCGAAGGCGGCTACGTCATTTTAAGCGATGGAACTTCAGTAAATGTATCAAAAAGCAGGAAAGAAATACTTCTCAGAACTCTGCAACCTGATAAGCATTGAACAGTTAGAAAAAAATACGCACTTCAAATAGTTCATTACTCACCCATAACCGTAACCTGCTCACTTGTCCTAAGTTTTCCTCCACCCCAATATTAGTTTTGATATTGTAATACAAATCGGGATTTTAAATGTCAAAACAATGAAATACTTATTAGCTTCTTTATTAATTACATTACTTGCGTCAACTTTTTGTATTGACTATACATTTAGCCAAAGTGGTACTAAAAACCCAGGGTTTCAAAAAACAAATGAAAGCTCTTCCTTTACATTTGGTGATCTGTTAGCAAATCCTCTCAGGGATGGCTCTCTTGTCGAAAAGCGCGTAAGTCAACTGGCACTGACTGCATTTAGAAATTCTTTCCAAAATGTTACCTATTCTAAATGGTACAGGGTTCGGAGAGACTATTTAGTTTACTTTAAAGCAAATGAAAATGTAAGCCGGGCCTTATATGACGTCAGGGGAAATTTAATTTCGTCCTTTTTTTATGGATCTGAAAAAGATTTACCGTCGGCTGTTAAAGACCTTGTAAAAACTAAATACCCGGATTATGATATACTTGTAACGATCGAAGTTTATCAGGCAGACAGAAAAATTTGGGTAGTAAACCTTTGTAATGATAAGAGTCTGGTATCTGTAAGTGTTTACAATGATTTCATTCAGGTAATAAGTCGGAACAGGAAATCAAAATAATTTTACGAATCTTCAGTCAATACATTTGAACGGAAATTCAAAAATGGTCACATTATGACCAATTTTAAAACCCGTGACGTTTTCTGCCAATAACAGCTACCTGGTTAGTGACCAAAAATTCTAGATGGAAAGAAGATTGACAGGTGCTTTTGTTTAAGTTGATTAAACACTTCATATTCCATTTCATCACATGATCTGCTTAATTTATGTTCGGTCTTTTTCTGCAAAATGGTAAGATACTGCTTCCTGGATAGCTTGAAGGGAACTATATCTGGGCCTGTAATTCAGCAATCTTTTTGCTTTTTCAATGCTACCATTTGGACTATGGGCAATATGATCCCATGTTAATTGTGCATTGGCTTCGCTTGTTGATTTTCGCCAATCGTCCCAGGATAAAAAACGAATCGTTGCTTCCCTGCCAAACCATTTCGACATAGCAATTGCATAGCCTCTTAACGTAAGAGCTTGCTCCGATAAAATATGAAAGCTTTCGCCAATACAATTTGTACGGCTTTCAATTGCATTTAAGAAAGCTGCGGCAACGTCAAAGGCATGTACATGATGGAGGGTCTCCATTCCAAAGTTTGGTAAACTAATTTCTTCACCATTGGCCAGCTTTGTAAATATAGCAGGGTCAAGATTTCCAGCCGGGTTAATAGGTAGCCAACCTGGACCTGTTATATGTCCAGGGTGCAATATGGTGGCTGGAAAATTATTTTCCCGGGACAGGGTAAGAAGATAATCCTCAATCCTGGCCTTATTAACCCCATATTCCCCAAAAGGTTTTCGTTCCTGACTTTCGTTGGTTGGGACTTGTTCACTGGGGCCATGCACCCACATAGTACCGCAAAGTATAAAATGTTGCACATAGCCGCAGAGCGCCTCGGCAAGCATACTAGCACTTCCTTGAGTGAAGCAAATGAGATCAATGACTATCTCCGCTTTGAGTGCTTTAATTTGTAGTCCAAAATTTCCTTGCTCTTCAGCGACCAATCGATTAATTGTAAGTTTTTCGACAGAATTCCAAAGCGGGGATTTAATATAAGGCTCTTTTATTTGCCGGCTCACACAAACAACCTCATGTCCGGCAGTAACCAATTGCGGAATCAAATAGGTGCCAATATGCCCCGTACCACCAATGACAACTATTTTCATCTTTTCACTCAATTAGATAATTTTAGATTGTTGTTTTTCTGAACTCTCGGGATCTGCACTCCGATTTTGGATGCACTGGTAGCAAAATTAGCTTCTTTACTCATAGAGCTTTGTAAAATTTACAGGTTGAACTTAAATAGCCACAGGTGCAACTCGTGGGCCATCTCATCTTTGTAAGTCCCGTCTGACCGGAACATATTAAAAGGATGTAATCTTAGGA
>JBDTWP010000490.1:0-4401 GCA_040006615.1 Ferruginibacter sp. | reverse complement strand
GTTTGCTTATCCATTGTAAGATATCATTAAAAGGTTATTTCAGGCTTTGAATAGACCACACATCATTTTAAAAAATGGGCTAATTTTTTCACAATATCAACTCCAAAAACTTCAGGTCAAGCCATCTTTCAAATTTATATCCAACTTCCTTAAAATGCGCTACCTCAACAAAACCAAATTTTGTATGCAGCGATATGCTTGCTTCATTGGAAGCTTCGATGCCTGCCACTATCGCGTGTAGCTTCAGTTCCCTGGCAGCGTCAATAATCGGCGGCATTAATAATTTCGCTATCCCCTTACCCCTGCTTCCTGCTGCTACATATACTGAGTTTTCTACCGTAAAACGATATCCATGCCATGGCCGGAAAGGGCCAATCGTACTGAAGCCGGCGAGTTTCCCCTGGTCTTCGGCAATAAATACCGGGTAGCCCTGCTCTATTTTTATGGCAAACCATTCCTGCCTCATCTTAAGCGTATGCGGTTCATTATGCCAAACAGCCGTTGTATTTAGAATAATGTCATTGTAAATTGCCAGCATTGCCGGCAGATCATTTTCATCCGCATGTCTTATACTCATTATACAATAATTTATTA
This sequence comes from Ferruginibacter sp., assembly GCA_040006615.1. Lineage (GTDB taxonomy): Bacteria > Bacteroidota > Bacteroidia > Chitinophagales > Chitinophagaceae > Ferruginibacter. The sequence goes on along the minus strand of JBDTWP010000490.1, from coordinate 3,807 downwards.
CACGAATTTACCACACGAATTACACGAATTACGCGAATTAATTCCATGCTAAATTGGTGTAATCACTTTGAGCCATTTTATACCTGGCATAAGAATAGTACCCGTGATCATTTTATTGCTTTGCCTGCCCGGACAAACGAAAGGATATTATTTTTTCAACCCCTGCTTCAACTGCAGCACCAACGCCATATCTTTTACACCAGGGCTTTTTTCAAACCGGCTGTTCACATCTATTCCGAAATAATCCGGGTGCTTAAACGCTTTTAATTTTGGAATATCTTCCACACTGATGCCTCCGCTTAAAAAAAATGGTTTTTCAATTTTACTTTTACTGATCAGCTTCCAGTCAAACTTTTCACCCGTACCGCCCGGCAGCCCGTCTTTCGATGCTGTATCAAATAAATAATAGTCGCATACTTCATCATAGTCTGCCACCATCTCATCAATAGAAGAATTCCCGTTGCCAATAGAAAACGCTTTTATCACTTCCACATCCGTTGATAACTGTTCACACAATCCAGGTGTTTCATCTCCATGCAACTGAACCACATCCAGGTCATAATCTTCTATCAATTGTATTATTTCCCCGTAACCGGCATTTACAAATACACCTACTTTCTTTACATCAAAATCGGAGGCCTGTAGTTCCTCCTTTGAAATTTTTCCCACCACACAGCGGGGTGATTCTTTTTGAAAAATTAAACCTGCAAAAGCTATATTTAAGCCATCTAACTGTTGCAACTGCTTTAATTGTGTAATACCACATACTTTAATATTCATTGTTAGTTGTTTTCAGAATTATTGTAACTGTTGTATAAATTTTTTAATAAGGTCCATATCCTTTACCCCGGGCAATACTTCAAACCTGCTGTTAATATCAATTGCGAATAACGCTTTTGCCTCAGGCTTTGTTTCAAATTCTTTCAATTTCCCTACATCACCAGGCTCTATACCGCCGCTTAAAAAGTAAGGTTTGCCGACAACAACATCCCGGAGTTTCTCCCAGTTAAATTTCTTACCCGTTCCGCCATAACCTGCGCCCTCGGTATCAAACATAAACATATCACATACTTCCATATATTCCCTGATCCTCCAGCCGATATTATCCGTTTCGCTGATGCGGAAAGCCTTTACGACTGAAATATAATCAGCTATCTTTTCACAATACCTGGCAGTTTCATCTCCGTGCAATTGCACCATGTGAAGCCTGCATTCATCTACCATCTGCAACACCTCGTCAACAGATGCATTTACAAACACACCCACTTTATTGGTATTATTTTCCTTTTTCAACTGGCCGGTAGTGATATGACGCAGGACATACCTTGGCGATTTCGGATAAAAAATAAGGCCTGCAAATGTTGCACCTGCCTCAGGCAACATGGTCAGTTGTTCCGCACGGGTGATTCCACATACTTTTACTCTCATTGCGCTTTTGCTTTTAATTGTTCAACAAAACCGGCAAAAGCAATCGTTGGGTCAGGCTGTTTCATAAAGTTTTCCCCAATTAAGAACCCTTTGAATCCCGCCTTCCTGAAGATACAGATTGTTTCGACATCGTTGATGCCACTCTCGGATATTTTGATTTTATCCATTGGAATTTTTTTGCTCAATTCAAGAGAACGGTTAATATCTACGATAAAAGTCTTTAGGTCCCGGTTATTGATGCCAACGATTTCTGTTTCAGCACAAATATGCTGCAGTTCTTCTTCCGAATGAATTTCCAACAATGTCTCCAACTGCAGTTTATTTGCAAACACCGCCAGTTCTTTTACTCTTCCGGGAGTTAAACAGGCTGCAATTAACAAGATCACATCCGCTCCCATTGCCCTTGATTCAGCCACCTGGTATTCGTCGATAATAAAATCCTTGCGAAGGATGGGAATATTATTTATCCTTGCCTTTCTCAGATCATCTGCAGCGCCTCCAAAGAAATGCCCGTCTGTAAGTACCGATAAACAACTGGCGCCATACAATGTGTAGGCGGCAGTTACTTCCGCTACATCCGCAGTACCATTGATTATTCCTTTGGAAGGTGACTGGCGTTTAAACTCGGCAATAATTCCGGTTTTGGAGTCATCCAGCAGAAATTGCTTCAATGAAAATACAGGACGACTGAAAAGATCAGTTCGCATCAATTCATCAAAAGAAAGCTTCTCTTTTGCCTTGTCTATTTCAATTTTTTTATGCGCTATTATTTTATCTAAGATGTTCATGGTTGTCTTAATTAAAAGGAGAATGGAGTGAATGGCGAATGGTGAAAATCGAAGGAGTATTTGCATCTCATTGCCTATCGCCCCTTTCCCATTACCTATTGCCTATCGCCCATTGCCAATTGCCAATTGCCCATTACTCATTGCCTATTGCCCATTGCCTATTCACTTCATAATGCACAAAGTTTCCTCAATGCTCCCAGGGCCTTTCCACTCTCCAGGCTTTCCACCGCCAGTTGGTAACATTCATCATAATTATCATACTGCCTTGTGCATTGTAATGCCATCGCTGAATTAGCCAATACAACCGCATTTTGGGCCCAGGTACCCCTGCCTTCCAATATGGTAATGAATATTTTTGCAGCGTCCTCTACCGTATTTCCTCCGTATATATCAGCAGCGCTTACCGGTCGCTTTCCCAGTTCCTCCGCACTCATGATCTTTTCTCCTTCATTCGTGATTACTTTCGTATCGCCTGTTAAAGAAATTTCATCGTATCCATCAAGACTATGGATAATAGTAAAATTATTATCTGTTTGTTGCAACAGGTAATTGTAGATCCTCGCCATTTCTAAATTATACACACCTACCAACTGGTGTTTTGGAAAGGCCGGGTTCACCATTGGCCCAAGCATATTGAAGAAGGTCCGGATACCTAAATTTTTCCTAATGGGTCCTACCACTTTTAATGCGGGATGAAACAGGGGGGCGTGTAAATAACATATATTTGCTGCCTCCAGTTCCTGTTTCAATTTACCGGTATCATTCTTAAAGCGATAGCCAAGTTGCTCCATTACATTGCTGGCGCCACTGATAGAAGAGGCTCCGTAATTACCGTGCTTTGCCACTTTATTACCAGTGCCGGCTACAATAAAACAAGCTAAAGTGGAGATATTAAAAGTATTTTTTCCATCACCTCCAGTCCCTACGATGTCCATTACTTCCTGACCGTTTAAATCTACCCTGACACATAATTCCAATAGTGCGTCCCTGAATCCCTGCAGTTCATCAATGGTGATGCTGCGCATAAGGTAAACCGTAATGAAAGAAGCGATTTCGCTTTCATTGTAAATACCCTTCGAAATATTGAGGAGTACCTCTTTTGCCTGCTCTCTTGAAAGGCTTTTGTGTTCAAATAAAAAACTTAATATCTTCCTCATTAGATCAGGATTTACAAGATTTTAGGATTTACAGAATTGAAACTCATTTAAAATGATTGCTCATTGCTCATTGCTCATTACTCATCCCCCAGCCAATTCCTCATGATCTTTTCCCCCAGCGGTGTCAATACACTCTCCGGGTGAAACTGTAAGCCCTGCACATCAAATGTTTTATGCTGCAATCCCATTATATAGCCATTATTATCTACTGCGGTAATTTCCAGTTCCCCGGGTAAATCTTTATCACTTACTATCCAGGAATGATAGCGCCCTACCTCAATTGAATCGCCCAGTCCCTGTAGAATTTTAGAATGATTGTTTGTAATTTTTATGGGCGTAGCTATTCCATGATATACTTTATCCAGGTTTATCAGGGTACCTCCAAATGCTTCACCAATTGCCTGGTGGCCCAAGCAAACACCCAGTATTGATTT
>JBDTWP010000489.1:0-4401 GCA_040006615.1 Ferruginibacter sp. | reverse complement strand
GTAATGATGACCCCTTTCATGCCGGCTTCTTTACAAATGCGGGCCCATTGGCGGCAATCCAATTTTTCAGGATTAAATAGTTTGACATCTTCGTTGCCAAACCCCCATGATTGATCAGTCCAGGTGTTCAGGGAAAAATGAACAAAAGAATAATACTCCATTTGCTGCCATCGCATTTGATTTTTATTGGGAACCGGGCCAAAAGGTGCAGGTGCTTTTGTTTGGGCATAAGATAAGCTGATCATACACGTGCAGAGCAGCATTCCAATGGAACGAAATCTTGTCATAGAGTTTTTGGTAGTTGGTTTTAATAATTTATTTCTCTCCATTCAATTCAACATGTTTTTTTATCTCTTTCTGGTTACGAAAGATTATAATAGCGGCATCAAAAAGATAAGTACAATTGTTGTTTTTGTTTTGTTCATTGTCGAATTTAATTTTTCAGGATACAGCTTGTTATTTTGACGTAAGAACGATCTCCGTGCCCTTAAGGGTTCCGGATTCTGCCTTTACCCGTATCTCTCCTGCATGTTTATCTGTTTGAACAAGTACCACGCAATATCCATTAAAAGCTTTGCGCTGACTTGCTTTATCCGGCTCGTGACTACTTGGATTTCCATTACCTGTACCAATTATTTTTCCCGGTCCTTCAATCGAAAATTTCACCAGGTCATTGGCAGTTGGTGCTACCCTGCCTTTGGCATCCTTGATAGCTACCCTGAAAACAGCAACATCGCAGCCATCAGCTTTTAGAATATTACAATCACTATTCAATGTTACTTGTGCAGGAGCCGTGGTTGTTTCAACAATATCTTTTGCAACTAATTTTCCCTTACTATACCCACGGGCTTCTAATCTTCCGGTTTGGTAACTAAGTTCCCATTCTAACTTCGTATAAGGAATTGTCTTTTTCTTTCCCATGCTTTTTCCATTCAGGAATAACTCAACCTCTTCACAGTTGGTGTAGCATAGAACCTTTTGAAGCTTGCCCTCTTTTCCGGGCCAATTCCAATGCGGGAAAATATGAACAACGGGGTTTTTGGTCCATGCCGCTTTATATGCATAGTATCCGTCTTTCGGGAAACCACATATATCCATAAATCCGAAATGTGATGTAACACATGGCCACAGGTAAGGAGTTGGTTCACCCCTGTAATCAAATCCTGTCCACACGAAAGTACCGCCAAGAAAAGGATACCTGACTATATCCGCCCAATCTTCACCTGGGAAAGGTCCCCAGTCGGGCTGCCATTTGGTAAGGTTAGACACATAACCTTTTTCCCAATTGTTCTCATACTCCCCGCGTGTTGAAACAAAACTTGTTGATTCGGTACAAAACACAATTCTCTTAGGATGATTTTCATAATCCTTTACATAGGCCGATCCTTTGTCTCCATAGTTATATCCTACAACATCCAGCACATCAGCATAGCCACCATCGTTTCTGCCATGATTCATGGCCGCAGTGACAGGCCGGGTAGCGTCAATTTTCCGGGTCGTTTCTACAAGTGTTTCAAGTATCCTCGTGCCTGTAATAGAACCCTGTAGCCACTCTTCATTTTCCATGCTCCATATGAATACCGAGGGATGGTTCCGGTCTCTGTACAGCATCGCTTTCAGATCTTCCAGTCCTTCGGCAGAGCCAGACAGGTGGCGATTTTCGGCCAGGATAAGAACTCCCATGCTATCGCACATATCAAGCATTTCGGGAGTAGATGGGTGATGGGTTCGATAACCGTTGCATCCAACTTCTTTTAGCAGTTTTAACTTGTACCAGTTTATTTTGTCCGGAAGGGCCACGCCAAGTCCGGCAAAATCCTGGTGGTTGCTGGTGCCTTTTACCGGGTAAAGTTTTCCATTGAGGAAAAACCCCTTTCGGTTAAATTCTATTGTTCTTACTCCAAAAGTGGTTTCATAGGTATCGATAATGTTTCCATCATCAATAACGGCTGTTTGTATTTTATAAAGGTTTGGAGTTTCGGGCGACCAAAGCAAGGGCATTTGAATGACTCCTGCCTGTGCTATTTCAATTGTGCTAAACGGCTCAATCGCTTGCAATGAAGTTTTTGTATCGAGTACAACACCTTTGTTGTTTACGATTTTTGAAATAAGGGTAACCTTTTTAACTGTTTTATATTCGTTTTTAAGCGTGGTTTTTATACTTACCGCTGCGGTTTCGGAAGAAACCGAAGGTGTTGTTACGTAAGTTCCAAACCTGTCAACATGTAACCTGTTGGTTTTAACAATCCAAACATGCCTGTAAATGCCACCGCCTTCGTACCACCAGCCTTCGTAGTCGCTGGCATCCACCTTTACCAGTATTACATTTTTGCCTTCATTGCCGTAACGTAAAACATCGGTCAGGTCGTAATTTGATGGTGTATATCCGCTTTGGTGATTGCCCAAAAGATGGCCATTCACCCAAACCGTGCTATTTCTAAAAATGCCGTCAAATTCAATCGATATTTTTTTCTCTTTATCTGCTTCGGCTATTTCAAATTCTTTTCTGTAAAATCCGATACCTGTGGGCAAATATCCATTGCCCGCCGGCTGACTTCCCATTGAGTTGTCTTTCACAAATGAATTTTCAACTACCCAGTCGTGGGGTGCATTAACCAGTTGCCAGTCCCTGGGATGAAAGACCATTGCACTCTTAACATCGGTGTAATCAATTATTGTGTCTTTGGTAGTTACTAATTTAACGTTGGCATCTGTCAGTCCACCCTGGCCGCCTGCTTTTACCGTCACCTTCATGGCGATGTTTCCCTTGTGAAACTGCCAGTTAAAATCAAAATTCTCTTTAGCTCTTTCTGATGGAGGCCTTTGTTGTAAATCTTGTGTTATCCCATCAACAAGTATCAACGAAAAAAAGGAATACAAGAATGTTGCAAATGCCTGATATTTCATGATTTATTTGTCCTGACTTTTTAGCTTTATCGAAACTCCATGTTCTCAATCCCGAACTTCAATGGGATTTAAAACAGGCACATACCTGTTATTGTATGATAAACTTATTTATTGTTTTATTTCCAGAATTTTTATTGACCTCTTTAATCAGGTAGACGCCTGCCTTTAGTCCTGACAAAAAGAGTTGGCCAGCCATATAATTACGCCAGCTTCGGATTTTATTTCCCAAAGCATCCGTTAAAACTAAATCCTTAGACCGACCGGCACTATTGACAAATTCGATTGTAATTCCTGCACTGGAACCTGGCTGTGGATAGATTTTTATTTTTACCTCATGGCTTTTCAAATTTATCAAAACAGTTTTGCTCCGTTGACCGGCTTCATTAATACCAACCATCTTAAGACGATAAAACAACTGTTTGATAGTTGGATCAACATAACTGGAATCTGTATAAGAATAGCTACTTTTCCCTGCAGAACTATTTTTGGCTGTTACTGCGTTAATATCAATAAAATTCTTACCGTCGAAACTCCGTTCAATTATATATTTCGACATATTTGATTCGAAAGCTAAGTCCCAATTCAGAATTCTATTCCCCGAACTGTTTTCTTTTCCGCTAAAATTTAATAGCCTTATTGGCAAAGTTCCTGTTGGGGCATTTAGCAAAATTGCCGTGGTAGAAAGCGCTGGTACAGTAATGGTAAGTGAATTTGAATTTACCGCAACTGTATTTTGTGTAAGCGCATTTTGTGTGTGCGATACAAAAGTTTCTGTTGCCGGTAAAGATGACAACAGCAACGTTTGGTAGTTTCCATTGGCAACATTAAAATTGCTCAGATTGATGGTAACAGTACGGGAAGCTGTCATATCACGGTTTATAAGCATCACCGTTAACGAATCGGCATTTGCGTTTATTGAGGAGTAAGCAGATACCATATTTTCATCAGAAGACGTACTTGAAACACTGTATTCCTTTGCATTCCGGCTAAAGAGGTGCAAAGTTTCCCACATACCAGTAAACCAGGTCCATGGCGAAAACAATTCAACGCCATTATTAGCGAATGTACCCAGGTGCGAACCGTATATAACAGATGCAAGATTTGGCTCGCTTGGCCCGGGGCTCCATTCGCTTACACCCGCTGTTATGCCATGATTTGCACCAAAATGTTCGTTTAACCAGTCGTTGAAACGCTTGAAAAGATATTGTTTTGTAAGTGAGGTATTCCAGCCGCCGGTACTTGTAAAAATACCATTTGAACCCGGATAATCATAGAGTGTATCATAATAAATTCTGTGTAACTGCAATGCCTCATTATTATTATTATTGTACCATGGATAGTTGTGAATATCTACTACATCTACCAGTTTGATACCGGTTTCCTTATATTCATCGCCAAGGCGTTTTATGAAATACTCTAGCCAGCAATAATATCTGCCATTTATCCATATACTTTCATTTGACCATTTGTACCATTGCCATTCCGAGGTTGTAA
>JBDTWP010000488.1:0-4441 GCA_040006615.1 Ferruginibacter sp. | reverse complement strand
ATACCCAGAAACGTTTCCGGAAATCACGTATCATCATTTTATGATGGTCATGGCCTGCCATACCCATCGGGATAGCTCCATGATCCATCTTGGAATGTTCCTCTTTGGTCATGTTCATTTTTTTTGAATCGTCCTTCTTTGAAGATTCATCTTCGGGAGATTCTTTTTTTTGAACATCGGATTTTCCAGCACTCGTTTTTCCATGTTCCTCTTCGGTCATGTCCATTTTTTTCGAGTCTTCTTTCTCTGGAGATTCATCCTTAGTGGATCCCTTTTCCGAAGAAGTTTCTTCTTTCTTTCCTTCTTTATGAGATTCCCCTTTTGGAGTTGCTTCTTTCGGTTGTTCTTTCGGAACATCCTCTTTGGTCGGCTCCACTTTAGAAGTATCTGCTTTAGCATTTTCCGTTGTAGATGTAACCTTCGGCTCATCGCTTTCAGTGTCGATATTGATGGTAATCTTTGCCATAGTTGTTAATGTTATTCTGTTTACACTTTATTTGTAATTCTTTTTTGAGATAAGACATTTTCAGTTTTGAAATATCTTATCTTGAATGTCTATTTTTCAGACCCCATTTTTTCATATTCATCTTCGGTCATATCCATTTTTTTTGCGTCGTCTTTATCTGAAGATTTCTCTTTAGATGAGGGCTTTTCAGAATCTGGTGGAGTTTCCTTAATTTTTTAATTAGGGAACAGATCAAGCTGGATATCTCCTGAGTCGAACCACTTATATATCCTTTTTCTTTTGATGAATAAGCTTCACAATACAGCAGCAATACTTCGTTGTGCTCAAGTTTTGCGGCTGTTACGTGGCATAAGTGGTAACCACGAGCTTTTTCACCCTAACTGCCATCCCATATTCGACATAATTTTTCCAGCGATTTGGCATAGGGCTTCATGTTATCGCCCGGATCAATTGCTATTACCATGGAGTCATTAATTTTGTCATCACCCAGCCGCAAGGTTTGATTATTGAGGTGTTCTGTAAAATCTACTCCTCCCAGGTTGCGACTTAACCGATCTTCCGCTTTTATCAGCGGGATACTTTTCTGTAATGCCCTGCTGATATTGGAAAGCTTTACATCCCTACTAGCCTGTATGCCATATATAAGTTGCTTTATAAGTTTTTGTTTAGGAACACTAAGACCTTTGAAAAATGATGCCCGAAAATTTATTATCTTGTGCCTTGAGACGGTTAATGGCTGAAGAGTTTGCGTCCATGATTTTAGTAAAGTGTTTGTTGCAACTGCATCTTACGAAAATGGATGCATTTTTATGACGAATCTTTTTCCACACAAAAATCTATGGGTTGCACTTGTTCTAACATCTTAATAATTATCTACAAGCACTTTTATACAATTTCAACGCAAAAATTAAGGAAACTCCAGTGAATCTGTATCTTCTTCTATTTCTTCTTTCGAAACTTCCTGCTTTGTAACAGCTTCTTCTGAAAGGTTGGTTTTATCCGCACTCATTTTTGCATGCTCTTCACCTGTCATGTCCATTTTTTTTGAGTCATCATTCTTTGGGGATTCTTTTTCCGAAATAGTTTCTTCCTTTGTTTCTGTTTCCGGAGTTTCCTCTTTTGGTGATTCTGTTTTTGGATCGGCGGGAGTAGTATTGTCTGTAGTAGTGGTCACCTTGGGTTCGCTATTCTCCGAACCGATTTTAATGTTGATAGTGATGTCTGTCATGTTTGCAGATTTTATTGTTAAAATAATTATTTAGGAAATTTCATTTTTAATTTTTCAAGTGTTTCAAGGATTGTATTTGCCACTAAATAGTTTCGGTACCACTTCTGATCTGAAGGAACAATTACCCATGGATTGTGTTTTCCCCATCCATCAAGAACCTGCTGGTAATCAATCGCATAGTCATCCCATTTTTTCGCCTCGACTGAACTTTTCACATTGCAAAATCTTTTTTATGCAGAAGTTTTAGCTTCATCATATAATTTTGACTCTATGCCCAGGAGAATTCTTACCTGATTGTTGAAGTATCCAAACTATTAACTCCTGCCTGCTAATTAATTACCCCTATTGCTAAAGTTTTCTTAGTTTATTGTTTTACCCTGTACATGTTTTATGAGCATTTCATTTCCCCGGGCATTTAGCGTACTTACGGTAAGAAGTAACAGGCATTGAAATAACAGGTATTTAAAAGCATTTATTTTATACATTTTACTATCGGTTTAACGCCCCAAGATTATTTGGATAATCCTGTTTCCTAATAATTTCTTAAATCATCTAATAAAACTTTTGCTTTACCCCTAAACTTTCATTCGTTTTGAGAACTGATTTCTGAGCATTTTGTTCAATTCCTTTCAACGCGCTTATCGCATCAATGGTTTCCGGAATAACGATAGCCTGGTTATCCACCACATAAGCATAAAACAATTCATCTCCAACAACCTTCAGCATATCTTCCCACTGCGCCACTTCGTACACATCTCCATAAGGACGGTTTAATGCCAGCATTAATTCTTCGATGACATTTTTAGCCTGCAATTCTTCACTATATTCAATCATAGCTATTCGTGTTGAATTAATAAATACTTCCAATAATTCTTCTTTTGCTGCCTGTTTCGTTAATTGTACATTCCAGTAATGCAAATGGCTTAACGTTTCCGGTACTTTCACCGCAGCGGTAATCACGTCGGGAGACGGGTCAAAACTTTGGGCATCGGGTCCCTGGTGGCTGGGTATATCATTTTCGGGAACCAGCGTATCCATGATGCCCTTCAGGTGGCTTTGCCCAGGTCCGTCGCCCTGCGCAATAAAGTGCCTCTTGCTTTTTTTAGTAACCCGGCTTTCTTTAGTGCAGAAGTGGTATTACAATAGAAGTGGTATTACAAGAAACTAAACGGGTACAATCGAGCCCCAAGGCAGTTTCATAATTATTTTCAGCACTGAATGAATACCCGGTTGTTTCATGCGTTTCTCCACCCTGCGGAATAAATTATTTATTCATCTTCCGGTGTTGTGGAATGTTTTGTACAGCTATTTTCTTCGGTATACAGTCCACGATTAAATCTGCTGCTTTTAACAGGTTGTACAAAGTGACTTCGACCATAACACCCGCCTCATTCATACTATTCCGGACTTTTTCTTTTTCATTTTTATTTGGCTCTTTTTTTACCTTCTTTTTTTCGAACTATCAAAACCGAACATTGAGCATGCATAGCAACCGCTTGTGAAACGGAGCCAAGCAGGAACCTCCCAATAGTTCCAAGACCGTGGGAGCCAACGATAATTAGGTCGACGCCTAATTTTTCAGCTTCCTCTAAAATCACATGCTTTGATGATCCATTGATTGCAGCCGTTGAAACGGATAATCCAGGATTTTTCTCTTTCAGTAATTCAGTTGCCTTATTCAATACATTTTCTGACAGCTTTTTTACAATCTCGTTTGTTTCTACATACCCTCCCGCCAGGCCCCCCATTGGCGCTGGGGCAGAAGTTATCAATGGAGTGCTTTCAAAAGCAGATATAATATACACTTTTGTCCCTGCAGGAAATGGCATGCGGGCTAATTCTTCAATTGCTGCTTTACTGTGGTCAGAACCATCTGTTGCTAATAATATTTTCATAATTTTTAAGTTTGAAATAACTATTTAATTATACTCTGCACATAGTTCAACTTGCCCGTTTAGGTAAATAGCCCACCAGTACACTCTTTTGTTCCTGGTATTCATCCTTATTTATTTGCCCTGAAGCAAAACGCTTCTTTAAAAAAGCGGAGAATCCTTTCTTTTCTTTTGGCCTGGAATATCATAAGGTATGGGGAAGACCAGATTATGAATACAAACCAAATAAACCACCGCATAAGGTGCATACCCCAGAAATGGGAACCGTTATACATGTACATAATTTTATTATTAAACTGTTAGTGAATAATTGATTGATTTAATTTATTACATAACAATAATGATAATAGTGATTTAAGCTCTGAGTTCTGAAATGGTATAATGGGTATTATTGAAAGCACTTCGGAGTGTATCTGTTTTAATCTCCTCAGATGAAGTAATTTCCGCTTCTTTCTTTCCCAGGTCAACTGTTACAGATGTTACACCAGGCACACCGGATAATTTTTGTTTAACTGTTGAAACACAGCCACCGCAGCTCATACCACCGATATGGTAGGTATGTGAAATTGAAGTTTCCATGATTTTTAATTTTAATTGTTACAAATATTTTTAATTCTCCAGTTGCCTTGATTAATTACTTCTTCTTTATTAAATCCATTCCGCATTTTGGACATTTACCAGCTTTGTCGCTAATAACTTCGGGGTGCATTGGGCAAGAGTAAACAGTTGCCATATTTTTGCTTTTCTTCATTTTTGAGCTCTTCACGCTTTTATTCATCATCGAACATTCACCCATTTTCCCACTCATTTCCATACAGTCGCCTTCTTTCATCATCATCTTTTTACCATCTTTCA
>JBDTWP010000487.1:0-4462 GCA_040006615.1 Ferruginibacter sp. | reverse complement strand
AATGGAAAATGCGTTGATACCAGTATGGGACTTGGACCATTGGATGGATTAATCATGGGCACGCGTTCGGGAAATATTGACGCATCCGTCATTTTTCACCTGGTTAGCCAGCTGGGATACGAAATTGAACAGGTAAGTACACTCCTCAATAAAAAGAGCGGCATGTTGGGCTTAACAGGTTTTAGCGATATGAGGAATATTAAAAAAGAAATTGAAAATGGTAATGCGGAAGCTAAATTAGCATATGAAATGTATGCCTACCGTATTCGTAAATATATTGGGTCCTACACTGCAGTGCTAAATGGCCTTGACGCAATCGTGTTTACCGGGGGCGTTGGTGAAAATGACGCACTCACAAGAAAAATGGCCACTTCCAATCTTGAGTACCTGGGCATTATTCCAGATGAAGAAAAAAATGAGCTCCGCATAAATGAATTACATGAAATAAACGCTGTTGATTCCAGGGTGAAGATTTTGGTGGTACCAACCAACGAAGAACTGGAGATCGCAAGTCAATGTTACCAGTTGCTTGGCTCCCGGTCACCGGTTTCGTAAATTCCATATTATATGTATTTATATTGATAGTGGCAACCTTCTGTATTTGTTGAAACCCCTTGTCAGGATACTTCACCAATAAATAATCAGGCATGGCTTTGTCCCTGGAAGCCATTTTGAGGACGATCTTTTCCAATTCAGTTTTTGAAAGGGCTGCAAATTTGTCTTTTATTTCTATACCGATTCCTGGCATAGATGTCTTCAATTACCGCACAATCAATACCATCCCTTTTTTTACGGGCATTCCATTTTTTGGATCTATCAGATACGCATAGGCGCCGGTGGCCAAAGGCTGACCTTTATAAGTGCCATCCCATTGTTCGCTGTTACCTGTAGTTTCAAATACAATACCGCCAAAACGGTTATATACAGATACCCTTGCATTTGGAACAGCTACCAGTCCGTCAATGCGCCAGGAATCATTCAGTCCGTCGTTGTTTGGAGAAAACGCGGATGGAATATAAATATCATTATATACTTTTACAAACACATCATCAGTGGCGCTGCCGCAGCCGGCATTTGAAATTATTTCCAGGGTGTAACGTATGTCTTGTAAAGGCGTTGCAATGGGCTGAACCAGTAATGGATCATTTAAAAAAGTAGCAGGAGACCAGGTAACACTAACACCAGAGCCGCCAACACTGGCGTCTAAAACAATTGATTGACCCTTTAATATAATTTTATCCGGCCCGGCGTTGGCAGTTGGTTTTTTTACGACGTTCAATGTTACAGTAGGCGTGTCTGTACAATTATTCGCACTGGTAATTATTACACTATAGATAGTAGTATCGGTGGGGTTTGCAATTGGGTTGGGGATAGTTGGGTCTGATAATCCTTTAGCAGGCGACCATAAATAGGTAATTCCGCCTCCTGCGCGCAGAGTAACCATATCGCCCTCACAAAATTCCTGTGTATTACTGATTGTAGAAAGTGGTTTTGGATTTGTTACTACGGTAACAGCAGCGGTATTAGTACACCCAAACTGGTCAGTGACGGTTACATTGTATTGCCCGCCGGAATTGTTTTGTGCAATTAATGATGGCGCTGCTAAAACGGAACTGAAGCCAGCCGGGCCGCTCCAGGCATAAGTGGCTCCACCGGCACCGGTTAAATTAATTTGTCTCTTTTCGCAAACAGGGCTGTTGCTGCCCGCGGTAACGACTGGGGAATCATGGAGCGTAATGGTTACTATATTTGAGGCAATCCTGCAACTGCTGATAGCGATATTTGTTCCTTCGGCTGCTGATAACCGGTATTTATAAACGCCTAAAGCAGTTTTATTAAACTGGTAAGTAAGGGAGGTTGCGCCGCCAATATCGCTCCAGCTAATTCCATTATCAATACTTAACTGCCATTGTAACGAGGGCGCAATATAACCATTACCTATATTGGCGGTAAGTAAAACATTTGTTATACTTCCTTTACACAAATCAAGCATTGTTTGGTTGTTGATCGCTAAAGCAGCGGTAACACCAGGTCCGCAGGGTCTGAAGCTAATGTCATCCAGTGCCAGGTCATTGCCACAGCCCCCTGGTGAAGAATTGGTTAATCTTATTACAACACTATTGGAATTAACAGGCGTGGTAAAAAACAACCCATATTGAGTCCAGGTGGGAGAGCTTGAAGAAGAAATAATTCCTGTTGAATAGGTACCCAGGATAGTACCGGAAGTTGTTTCAATATTGAAAATTAATTTGGGCTGAACCGGATTAGGACTGCAGGAAGTTGGTAATAGTACATTTAAGATCCAGGCAGCAAATTCATAGGTTGTGCTGGCACATAAATTTTTTACTGTATCCACGTAAAAGTCGCCAGGGTTAAGCGATGCATTTACTAACATCATGTACCCATTGACGTCGTTGGGTGTATGGTCCTCCGTTAAAGTATGCCAACTGTTTCCAAAACATCCTGCCGTGCTGCTGACAACAGTATAGCTGCCGTCGTTGGGGCAGGTTGATGAAGTGAAATTATAGGTTGTAGTTGCAGCCTGCAATGGATTGCCGGGATTTCCCCCGCTACCGAAATTAACATTTACTACAGGGTCGCCCAAAGATCCGGTACATACCTGTGCCGTGGAAGCCAGCTGGCTTCCCAAACAAATAAAAACAAACAGTTTTTTGAAAGAAATTATGGGTTTCATCAATTATCCGAAGTTAGACAATTTTATCGCCGGTTTTTATGAAGTACGATGAATTAAATGACTACAAGCATTTTTCGCAGTCATGAAAGATTCGTTATGGAAATCTTTTTATAAGATTGTCCGGAGCTTATTAAAGCAGGTAGCAGCAACGTTAACAGCAGGCTGGGATGTGAATTTTATTTTTCCGGTGGCTGCCATTCAGCATTAAATGCATCTTTCAAAGCCCATTTTTCTATTTCTTATCATACTGACAGGTACCATTTTTTATTCACCTTTCATAATTTTTCTTTCTCCCCATTTTCAAACAAATACATATCATTTTAGGTGGTTGTGTTATTTCAATTTATTTTTACCAGTGGAAATGTCCGCAACCGGAGGTGGAATGCCAGGGGTTATGACAAAAAAGTTAAACAACAAAAAAAATGGTCGACGTAATTTTAGGACTACAGTGGGGTGACGAAGGCAAAGGGAAAATAGTTGATTATTTTGCCCCCAGGTATGATATAATCGCACGATTCCAGGGTGGGCCCAATGCCGGCCATACCCTCTATGTAGATGGAAAGAAGGTAGTGCTTCATCAGATACCAAGTGGAATTTTTCATGAAAACAAAATTAACCTTATTGGTAATGGTGTGGTATTGGATGCGATAACGCTGAAAAGAGAATGTGAAACAGTAGCTTCGATGGGTATTGATTATAAAAAGAATTTATACATCAGTGAACGTGCGCATTTAATATTACCTACGCACAGGGCATTGGATAAAGCAAGTGAATTAGCAAAAGGAAATGAGAAAATCGGGTCTACTTTAAAAGGAATTGGTCCTGCATATATGGACAAAACGGGCCGAAATGGATTAAGGGTGGGCGATTTGCTGGACAAAGGATTTATCTCTCAATACATTAAAATAAGATTAAAACACCAGCGTTTACTTGACAATTATAATTTCCAGGAAGACATCAGCTCCTGGGAGGATGAATTTTTTGAATCGATTGAGTTGCTAAAGGACTTTAAGATAGTGAATGGTGAATATTTTATTAATGATAAAATTCAACAGGGTAAAAGGGTATTGGCGGAAGGCGCGCAGGGAAGTATGCTGGATGTGGATTTTGGTACATTCCCCTATGTAACCAGTAGTAATACAATATCAGCGGGGGTATGCACAGGTCTTGGTATTGCTCCACAGAAAATCAGGGAAGTATATGGCGTATCCAAAGCCTATTGTACCAGGGTGGGTAGCGGTCCTTTTCCCACAGAATTAAATGACGAAACAGGGGAATTATTGCGCAAAATAGGCAGTGAGTTTGGTGCTACTACGGGAAGACCTCGCCGCTGCGGCTGGATTGATTTGGTGGCGTTGCAGTTTGCCTGCATGATCAACGGTGTTACACAGATCATTATGACCAAAACCGATATCCTCGATTCCTTACCGGAATTAAGGGTTTGCAACGGCTATAAGATAAATGGAGAGGAAAAAAATTATATCCCTTTTCAATTGAACCGGGTACAAATTGAACCTGTTTTGAAATGCTTTGAAGGATGGAAGACCGACATTACCGCAATTGATAACTATGAAGCATTACCGGTAAATATGAAAAAATATATAGATTACATAAACGAATTTTTGCAGGTACCGGTTAAATTCATCAGTAACGGCCCGGGAAGAGACCAGATTGTGCTGGCATGATAATAAAATAATATAAAAAAATATGCTTTTTTTTTTGGCTATTTAAAAATCTATAAGAAATTTTACAGCATTAATAAGTTGA
>JBDTWP010000486.1:0-4562 GCA_040006615.1 Ferruginibacter sp. | reverse complement strand
CTGCAAAGGTAAGGTTTGCAATTAAATATCAGATTTACATAAAAAACAGTCAGGGCAAAGGTTTAATTTTGATTATATTTCAGCATTCGAATGCATACGTTTAACTATGCAAATCAACAAAAAGGCTGAATGCTAAAAAACAGAAAATAATAAACAGTAAACCGAAAACTTTCATATGGCATTAAGTCGAATATGGTCCGCATTTATAATAATAGCAATTGTATTGGCGGGGTATAAATGTTTTTTTGTGAACGGGCAACAGGATATTTTTAGCAGGATGGTTACCGGTAAAGCTGATGATGTATATAATTATTATGCGGTTGGGAGCCTTGCCTCAACAGGGTTTGAAGGCATTGAAAGTTTTTCTGAAAAGGTGGCGGCTTTTGGGTTTAAAAGAAAAGATAAACCGGGGGATGCCAATACCCTGGTCACTGATAATATGCAATCTGATTCGGTTAGGACTTTAAAGGAATCATTTCCCACATTAAAGGTGTTTACCTATCAACAGGTACTGAAAAGGTTAGTTAAGCCGGTGGATGGTATTATTGAAACCTGTAAAGGAGCCGTTACTATATGTTTTGGATTAATAGGGATCATGGCCCTCTTTATGGGTTTTATGGGGATTGCTGAAAAAGCAGGTGGAATACGCTTTTTAGCAAGGATCATCGGCCCTTTCTTTTCAAAAATATTTCCCGACCTTCCAAAGGGACATCCGGCAATGGGACATATGATGATGAATTTTTCGGCTAATTTACTGGGACTGGATAATGCTGCTACGCCTTTCGGAATCAAAGCGATGGAAAGCCTGCAGGAAATTAACCCCGATAAAAGCAGGGCTTCCAATTCACAGATAATGTTTTTATGTTTGCACGCTTCGGGTTTAACGATGATACCAGTAAGTATTATCGCCTTGCGGGCATCAACAAGGGCCGCCAATCCTACCGATATTTTTATTCCCTGCATGATCGCCACTTTTGTGGCAACCATGTCAGCTATGTTTATCGTTTCATTCAAGCAAAAAATAAATGTATTTACACCCGTTGTTATGAGCTGGGTACTGGGTATTTCTGCCTTGATCGCCGGCCTGGTATTATATATCAGAACATTGAATACGGATGGGGTACAATCTTTTTCAGGATTATTAAGTAACGGATTGATCCTCCTGATCTTTAT
Organism: Ferruginibacter sp.; assembly: GCA_040006615.1. Taxonomy (GTDB): domain Bacteria; phylum Bacteroidota; class Bacteroidia; order Chitinophagales; family Chitinophagaceae; genus Ferruginibacter. The sequence continues at coordinate 3,389 of JBDTWP010000486.1, read as the reverse complement.
TTTGATCATACTGGGAGCTTTGTATAAAAAAATAGATGTATTTGATGCTTTTATAGAGGGAGCGAAAGGTGGTTTTGAAGTGGCGGTGCGAATCATTCCTTACCTGGTAGGGATGCTGGTAGCAATCAGCATGTTGCGCAATAGCGGGGCATTTGATATATTGATCGATGGCTTTAAAACAATTTTCACGGCTTTAGGTACTGATACGCGTTTTGTGGATGGCCTGCCAACAGCCTTAATTAAACCATTCAGCGGCGGAGGAGCAAGGGGCATGATGGTGGATAGTATGAAAACCTTTGGTCCCGATTCTTTCGCAGGCCGCTTATCCTGTATTTTACAGGGCTCTTCAGATACTACTTTTTATGTGATCGCGGTATATTTTGGGTCGGTATCGGTGAAGGATACGCGCTATGCAGTGGGCGCCATGTTACTGGCTGACCTGGTTGGGATCATTACTTCCATTATATTGTGTTACCTGTTTTTTGGGTGATGAAAAATTAATTAAGCATATTTTGAACCTGTAACAGGTAATAGTCTGAATATGGTATTTGAAAATTATCAATTATCAATTACCAATTACCTTGCCTTTCGGGAAGTTGTTTTTTTCGAACGCTTTGTTGCTTTCCCGGTTTTATGATGTTTGGTTGAAGGCCGCAGCTTTTTTGCTGACCGAACGGAGGCTTTAGCAGCTTCCGTATCCTCTTCCTCCACCTCTCCAAAATAATTTCCAAAAAGATTGGACAGGTCTTTTGCATGATAAATTCCATGGTTATATTTATTGCCGAGTACGATGATAGTTGCCGAATCTTCCAATAACCTTATAAATGCGGCATTATTTCCATGCCACCAGCCATTATGATAGATCATTTTTTTTCCTGAAGGATAGATATTCATTCGCCAGCCAAGACCATAATTCCTGATACCGGGTTTTTCATTACTGTAGGGGGTATACGCTTCCGTTAAAGTCTTTTGGGTAAATAATATTTCGCTGGTCAATGCCCTGTCCCAGGTCAGCAGGTCGCGGGGAGTGCTGTATATATTTTTATCGCCATACACCATATCCAAAAAATTTAGTGGAATTAATCTGCCTCTCCAGTCGTAACTCTGTATCACATTGAGGGAATCGGCGTTATTATATACAAATGTGTGTTTCATTTGTAGTGGAGAAAAGAATGTTTGTTGTAAATAGTCTCCATATTTTTTCCCGCTCAATTTTTCTATCAGCAATGCCAGTAAAGCGAAATTAGTATTACAGTAAGTGAACCTTTTATTGGGAGTTCCAATATTTTCAAGCACCGCTTTGCGGGTTATTAAAAAATCAAGAACATCCTCGTTGTTTACATTTACTTTCCTATCCCATCCCATATTTTCCATAAAATGAACATAGTTGGGCAGGCCGCTTCTGTGATTGAGTAAGGTACGAATGGTAACACCGGGGTAATTGAAAGATGGAAAATATTTGCTGAATTCATCGTCAATGCCACACTTACCATCCTGCCATAATTTTAGTACAGCCATGGCAGTAAAAGTCTTGGAAACGGATGCTATATGAAGAGACATACTGTCAGTAATATAATCCTTCCCACCAGGATGGCCACTACCATTATAAGCTTCAAAAACAATATTTCCTTTTTTGGCTACTACAATACCGCCGCTGAAGCCTTTCGACTTTAATATGGAATCATACCAGGCCTCACAGGCGATACGCAGGCGTTCACTTTCTTCCATAGTAAGCGCCGTGGGTGCCGGTAATACTATTTGAACATTATGCCCGCCGGGTATGATTTGCGTACTTGCCGGAGTTGAATTACAGGCGCTTAAAATAATAAATGCGAACAAAGATGGATAATAAAATACTTTACACGCAAGCCTGGCCGCTTTAGGTAGAATGCTGATCAAAGAGCAAAAAGATCGGTTCATAAATATAATAAGACTTAGATAGAATATATTTGTGCAAAATAAGGTGTAATAATCATGGTAGACAAAAAATTAACAAGTTATCCAAAATCGAAGATCAATATTTTGTTTTTAGAAAACATAAGCGATGTGGCGGTAAAGTATTTTAATGCCGCGGGTTATCCGAATGTTCGAAAATTAAATGGCGCAATAAGTGAAGAACAATTGGTAAAGGAAATAAAAAATGTTCACCTGGTTGGGATCAGGAGTAAGACTCAACTGACTGCCAAAGTGCTGGAAGCGGCAGAAAAATTACAGGCCATTGGTTGCTTCTGTATCGGGGTAAACCAGGTAGACCTGAAAGCCGCAACCAAACAAGGTGTGGCGGTGTTTAACGCTCCTTACAGCAATACAAGAAGTGTGGCCGAATTAGTAATTGGGGCGGCCATCATATTAATAAGAAAGATTATTGATAAAAATAAAGCTGCACATGAAGGTGTATGGCTGAAAGAAGCTACCGGCAGCTATGAATTACGTGGTAAAACGCTGGGCATTATAGGTTACGGAAATATCGGCAGCCAGCTAAGTGTACTGGCTGAGGGTCTTGGAATGAAAGTGATCTATTATGATACGGAAACAAAGCTTCCGCTGGGTAATGCGGTAGATAGCAAAAGCCTTAAAGACCTGGTGAGTAAGGCAGATATCGTTTCATTGCATGTACCTGAATTGCCTTCTACCAAAAACCTGATCAACAGGAATCTGCTTAAAATTTTTAAACCCGGGAGCATTTTGATCAACTACGCAAGGGGAGAAGTGGTGGACATTGATGCCCTTGCAAAATCTTTGTCGGAAGGGCATTTGGGAGGAGCGGCCATTGATGTTTTTCCATGGGAGCCGGAAAAGAATGGAGATAAATTCAGCACCCCGTTACAGGGATTGACCAACGTACTTTTAACGCCACATATTGGCGGAAGTACCCAGGAGGCGCAGCAGAATATTGGTGATGATGTAAGTGCCAAATTATTCAACTACCTGGAAAAAGGCATCAGTTATGGTTCACATACGGTTCCTGCATTGAGCCTTCCGCCACAGGAAGGTACCCATCGCATATTGCATATCCATAACAATGTACCGGGCGTATTGAGCGAGATCAATACCACCCTGTCTAAAAATAAGATTAACATACTCGGGCAATACCTTAAAACAAATGATGCCATCGGTTACGTGGTTTTGGATGTCGATAAGGGTCTAAGCAAAAATGCGCTGGAATTGTTAAAGAAGGTAAAGGAGACGATCAAGGTGAGGATGTTGTATTGAAAATAATTCCAACAACCACCCATCGCCTACGGGAAGTTACCACAGAATACCGGAGGCCAACGCCCACCGGTATTTACGCGCCACACTTCGCCAATAGATAATCACCAGGAATCATCGCAGCCCGGATTCCCTTTTGGGATTTAGTTTTTTTATTTCTTAACTTTCAATATTTATTG
>JBDTWP010000485.1:0-4590 GCA_040006615.1 Ferruginibacter sp. | reverse complement strand
GCCTATGAGGTAAAAAGTACTACCAGGGTAAAGCCCCCGTTTTTGAAAGATGCGGCCTTACAATATTATATAATTACGAATAGCGGGCTAAATTTAAAGGACTTTTTCTTAACGCACCTTAATAACCAGTATATCCGCAGGGGTGAACTGGATGTTCATCAATTATTTATACATTATTCCTTGTTAAACGATATCAAAGAGTTGCAGGGAGAGATTAAAGAGAAGACCGCGGAATTAAAAGCAGTGCTGAATAATAAATTAATGCCGGCAATTGAAATCGGAGATCATTGTGATAATCCTTACCACTGCGATTTTTATGGTTTCTGCAGCGAGGGCATAGTAGTTGAAGATCCGGATTATGGCACTGCATATATTGACCAAAACGCAATCAAAGAATTTCTCGGACAATTAGAATACCCGCTTTACTATATCGATTTTGAAACCTGGATGACCGCAGTACCTCAAATGAGTGGCCACTGGCCTTACCGGCAGGTTTGTTTTCAATTTTCTCTACACATTCAACGAACACCGAATGCTGAACCAGAACACAAGTACTATCTTGCAGAAGGGGTGGATAGTCCATCACTTGTTTTTCTTGAAAACCTGTTAGGTGTTTTGGGTAATCATGGAACCGTGTTAGTTTATAACAAGGCTTTTGAAAATACCCGCCTGAAGGAATTAATGCGGGAACATCCGCAACACCAGGATGCAGTGGAACAGGTAATTGACCGGGTGGTAGACCTGATGGCGCCTTTCAGGAAGAATTATCGCCTGCCCGAAATGCAAGGTTCGTATTCCATTAAACATGTGTTGCCTGCCCTTGTGCCCGAATTGAGTTATGATGATTTGACGATTAGCAATGGCGGCGATGCCAGTTCAGCATTTTATAACCTGAAAAATGAAACCGATCCGGTTAAAGTGCAGGAAACCAGGGATGCTTTATTGGAATATTGCGGGTTGGATACTTTTGCGATGGTGAAGTTGCTCGAAAAACTAATAAATAATTCAATTTTGCATAACTAAATATAGTGGATCAAAAGCCCTTAAAAAATCAAATAGACATAAACTTAGCATGCAGGGAAAACAACTTAGAAAACTAGAAGCCGAACTATGGAGAGCAGCAGACCAGTTAAGAGCAAACAGTAAACTGACTGCTTCCGAATACTCAATGCCTGTGCTGGGACTGATATTTTTACGGCATGCCTATAACCGGTTTGTAAAAGTAAAAGCAACTATAGAAAAGGATTTGCCTACACATCCGCAACGTGGCAAACGGCCTTTGACAAAAAAGGATTTTGAGGAACAGAATTCGATGTTCCTGCCGGTGAAATCACAGTTCGATTATTTAGTATCCCTACCCGAAAGTGCCGACGTTGGCGAGGCTATTGACAATGCAATGAAGGCTATTGAAGATGAGTATGACAACCTCAAAGGGGTATTGCCAAAGAATTTTTCCATATTCAGTAAAGATTTATTGAGGGAACTGCTTCGCATTTTTAATAAAGAAGTATTGCAAAAAGCGGAAGGTGATCTGTTCGGAAAGATCTACGAATACTTCCTCAACAAGTTTGCCATGACGGGTGCACAGGAAGGCGGGGAGTTCTTTACCCCGATGAGTTTGGTGCAAACCATTGTAAATGTAATTGAACCGGACCATGGCATCGTGTTCGATCCTGCCTGCGGCTCTGCCGGTATGTTTGTACAAACTGGTTATTTTATAGAAAGCAAGGGATTACAGACTGCGGAAAAGGTAACTTTTTACGGGCAGGAAAAAGCCGACCTCAATACCAAACTGGCAAAAATGAACCTGGCAGTTCATGGTCTCGAAGGCAATATACAGGAAGGCAATACTTTTTATGAAGACAAACACGGGCTGGTGGGAGGCGCCGATTTTGTCATGGCCAATCCCCCGTTTAATGTAGATGGTGTAGACAAAGGCAAAGACGCCGTAAAGAAAGATCCCCGGTTGGTATTGGATGGAAAAGTTTACCTGCCGAAAAATGACAACGCCAATTATTTGTGGATACAATATTTCTATAATTACCTGAAACCCACTGGTAGAACCGGTTTTGTAATGGCTTCTTCGGCCAGTGATGCCGGCCACAGCGAAAAGGATATCAGGGAAAAGCTGGTACAAACCGGGGCCGTAGATGTAATGATTGCGATTGGAAACAACTTTTTCTATACCCGTTCCCTGCCATGCACCTTGTGGTTTTTTGATCGTGCCAAAGAGAAGGACAAAAAGAAAGCAGATAAAGTGTTGATGCTGGACGCCAGGAAAATTTACCGGAAAGTGACCAGTAAGGTAAACGACTTTAGCCCCGAACAATTGCAAAACCTTATTTGCATTGTAAACCTGTACAGGGGTAATACTAAAAAGTTTGAAACCACGGTAAAAAGCTATTTGCAAACATCTGCCGACTTAGCCGCAGCAACTGCGGAAACCACTACCGAACTGCAAAAGCAATTGCAGAAAATAGTAAAAACGGTAAGCGAATATTGTCTGAATCAGGATTCACAGGATTTGAAGATGGACAAAATGATTGCGGAATTAACGGAAATTGAAAATTATTTAGAGAATATTTGTGACATGCAAAACAAGCTTATTGCCGATATCGCTTTGCTTGATAATCCTGCTAATCCTATAATCCAGCAAATCGTGATTCAGACAAAGGGATTGCGCAAACCACAAGACAAACTCATTAAGCAATTATTAGATGCAATAAATACCGCAGCCAAAGAATACCAACTCAACAAAAACAAAGATTGGAAAGACCTGAACCTGAAGGTACAGCTTGATCAGCTAAAAGCCCTGCAACAACAGTTAAGCGGCAATCCCGATGAAGAGGAACCCGGCCTGCTGCATGAAACTGAATATTTTTGGAAGCAGGCGCATTGGCTGCAAAGCCGCTTCCCGGAAGGTGTTTATGTGGATGTGGAGGGCTTATGCAGGGTGGTAACCCAAAAAGAAATTGAAGCCAAAGACTGGAGCCTTAGTCCCGGACGATATGTAGGTGTGGATACTACTACTGACGATGATTTTGATTTTGAAGAACGACTTAATGAAATACATATTGAATTGGAAGGGTTGAATGAAGAAGCGATTGCTTTGGCGAATACTATTTCTGAAAATTTTAAAGAGTTGGTGATATGAAGTGGGATACATATACAATTGAGTCGCTTTGCAATAAAGTTACTTCTGGCGGCACACCATTAAGAAGTCGGGCGGAATTTTATGAAGGAGGTACAATTCCTTGGGTAAAAACTAAAGAAGTCAATTTTAATAGAATTTATGCCGCAGACGAAAAAATTACAGAAAAAGCGCTAGATAATTCCTCTGCTAAGTTAATACCTGAAAATTCCATTCTTATCGCAATGTATGGAGATGGAAAGACTGCCGGGAGATGTGCTATTAATCGAATTCCAGTAACAACGAATCAAGCTTGTTGTAATTTGGTTATAAATAGCGCAAAGGCTAATCCTGATTTTTTGTTTTACAAAATGTCAACTCTTTATGAAACATTTAAAGGACTGAAAGTTGGCGGGTCTCAACAAAATTTGAATTCAAAAACGCTAAAGGAATTTGAAATTGAAATCCCACCTCTTCACACTCAACGCAAAATCGCCTCCATCTTATCGGCTTATGATGATTTGATAGAGAATAACTTGAAGCGGATAAAGTTGTTGGAGGAGAAGGCGTTTTTGAGGTATAAGGGTATAGTGCGGAGTGAGAAGATGGAGGTATTCTTTATTGAAGACGTTTGTGAAACTTTAGGAGGCGGAACTCCATCAACAGGTGATGGACGCTTTTGGGACGAAGGAGAAATTCTTTGGTTTTCTCCAACTGATTTAACCAAACACAATTCAATCGTTTTGTTAGACAGCGACAAGAAAATTACAGAGTTAGGCTTACAAAAAAGTTCAGCTAAGTTAGTTCCAGCTAAAACAATTTTAATGACAAGCAGAGCAAGTATCGGTTATTTCGGATTGATTAATAAACCTGCTTCCACAAATCAAGGCTTCATTAATATTATTCCTTTCAATGAAAATCATAGAGCTTATATGCTTTTTGATTTAAAAAGCAGAAAAGAAGAAATAATTGGAAATGCAAATGGTTCAACGTTCTTAGAGATTTCAAAAGGAAAGTTTAGGCAAATGAAAATCAAATTACCAAAAGATGAAAATGCATTGTTTGACTTTGAAAAGGAGTTTGAAATAACTTTCAACCTAATTGAAAATCTATTAAAGCAAAACGCTAAACTCCGAGAGGCAAGGGATATATTGTTGCCGAGGTTGATGAGTGGGAAGATAGAAGTGTAAAAAATATTTTTTCAGAAAACTTGACTTTTCATTTTTTCAGACTATTTATTAGAAAGGATAAAATTATGACACTAGAAATTGAAAACAGAATTAACGAGCGAAAAGAATACGTTGACAAAAAAGGTGAATTAATTATCGGCATTAACAATGCCATTGAAAAGGATGGTTTCCGTCCATCAGAATCGCAGCAGGTAACTTTTTGCTGATAGATGACATCTTTGCCAGTGAGATTTCAATTAACCCGAATTCGAGGTAATTAAAAATTATTTA
>JBDTWP010000484.1:0-4603 GCA_040006615.1 Ferruginibacter sp. | reverse complement strand
TCTGTAAAAAAACTATATAAATCATCTGCCCACCATTCTTCAACCAAGAAATCGAGAATATGTTCAACTCCCTTTTCATCTAAGTAATATGTTTTTAAACAACCTTTGGCTATAAAAGTTTCATACCTGCAAATATCTCCTTCACGAAGTAAAAATGCTCCTGTTTCTAAAGATTTTGAATTTAAAAGTGAAGTAAAAAATGCTGTTTCTTCTGTGGTTAAAGAAATACGCCTCGATATATTAGAAAGTAAAAGGTGAAAACTCATATTTTGTTTGTTGTATGGTGTTATTCTGCAACGACAGCTAAGTCGTTGGGGACAAATTAAACTTTACAAATTTGGCTTAATGGTATAGTTCCACTCACTATGGAATTTATGCTTAAACAAATTTAATTCTTCCATTTCTTCGTCACTTATTTTAATGCCTGATTCATATTCCTTCTCTTCTTTTTTCGCTATTACTTTTAATCCAGTTTTAGTTGAAACTGCACCTATTAATTGGAGGATGGTTTCTATATCGACAAGCGGAATTCCCTTCCAGTTTAAACTAATGTGACAGAACAATCGATGCTCAATTTTATTCCACTTAGATGTACCAGGTGGAAAATGACAGACTGTTATCTCTAACTTTGGCGCATCAGCGTGTCTGCCAATAATCGCCCAACAATTTTATAGCTAACTGAATATCCTCTTTTTTTTAACGCAGCTGACAGTTGAGTGTACCAACACATGTCCATCTTAAAACTGATTGGGGGTCACCCCTCGTACCTGGTTCCATCATTGACTCTAATTCCTTTTCCAGCCCCTTCTGTTTTTCAGTTGCCTTTTTTCTCCCACAGCCATCTTTGCGAATCCTTAAACTGTCAACAACTTCTGATTCTCCATTGAGTTCCTTCCTTCCCAAATTAATCGTTGGACGAGAAACCCCGGATAATTGAAGAATATCCTGATTATACCAGCCAGACCATTCTAAAAATCTGCAATCTAAATGCCCGGTTAAACTATTCAGTTTGTCTTTCCATTTGTAATTCCTATCCGGGGAAAGAACCGAATGTAATACACTCATATCCATAACTCACAATTTTCTACGTAAATTTACAAAAGCTATGTGAAAGCAAGTAAAGAAACGTGTTAAAACAAAGTGAGATAGAGTAAAAAATAGAGTAAAAATGAAGACCCCGCTCTGATAGCGGGTTCTAAAGAAACCTAAGCGGACCGGACTTGAAATGGATCTATTTCAATTCTGTTCGCACTGGAACTATGAAGATATGGCGCATGAAGCAGGATGGAAGTAACCAGGAGCAGGTAACCTTTGATGAATACAATGACTGGTTTCCTCATTTTTTACCTGATGGTAAATGGATCGTATATTTATCTTTCCCAAAGGAGATAGACCCGGTCACTCATCCGTTTTATCAAAAAGTTTATATCAGGTTAATGCCTGCCAGCGGCGGTGTGCCAAAGGCAATTGCCTATGTTTTTGGCGGGCAGGGAACGATCAATGTGCCCTCCTGGTCGCCGGATAGCCGGAAGATAGCTTTTGTAAGTAACACAAGATTGTGACACACCTGGTTTGTCAGATGACTGGCAGGAGAATGACAATCGAATTGTGTTATGAGTAAAATGAATTAATTTATTGGAAATTTGAAATAAGAATTAAGATGCAGGGATCATATTATTCTGCGCATGGGGTAAATCAGTGATTTTTTATTTGCGTTGCTTCCAAAAATAATTCTAAGGAAATAAAGGATTATTGCGTTGCAATTATTTGCCAGATCAGGCCGCGGCCTGATCCTACATTTGCGTAATAAAACCAAAATTTACTGCTTATGAAAAGGCTACTGGTGCTTTTGTTCAATACGATCTTTATCGCGAACATATATGCACAACAACCATTTTCGGCTGCACAGGACAGCATAAGAAAATTAACAGAATTAGACCACCAGTATATGCTGAAGCAACTGAATATCAGAACGCTTCGCCCGGGAGCCAACGGAAATGATTCCAATGCGCCAAATGCAGCCAACTATGATGAAGCAAAAGCCAACCCTTATTCTAATTTACCCGATGCATTAACCTTTAATAGCGGTAAGAAAGTAAATTCCGTAAAAAACTGGTGGATAAGGAGGAAGGAAATTACTGAGGATTTTGACAGGGAAATATATGGCTGGGTTCCTGACAACACACCCGGGGTGAATTGGGAATTAATAAAAACAACCGATACCGTTTTGAGCGGCATCAATGCCGTTGAAAAAAAAATTGTGGGTCATGTTGACAATACAAGGTATCCTCAAATAAAAGTAGATATACAATTAACACTAACCTTACCTGCCGGGGCAGAGGTAAAGATCCCGGTGATCATGGAATTTGGTTTTGTATTTCCGCCGGGTATTCGTCGACCTGGCGATACGGCAAGGGCAAGCAAGCCGCCGCCACCGGAATGGCAGGTGGAATGTTTGAAAAAAGGATGGGGGTTTGCCATTTTGCTTCCCAATAGCATACAGGCAGACAATGGCGCCGGACTTACACAAGGTATTATTGGTTTGATGAATAAAGGTGAAAGACGCAATCCCGATGACTGGGGTGCGCTGCGTGCGTGGGCATGGGGAGCAGGCCGGGTGATGGATTACTTCGAAGCAGGCAATGAAGTTGACACAAAAAGAGTGGCGATTGCAGGCCACTCCCGGTATGGCAAAGCCGCCCTGGTAACCCTGGCTTATGATCAGCGTTTTGCAATTGGTTATATCAGTTCATCCGGCGAAGGCGGGGCAAAACTTCATCGACGAAATTTGGGAGAAATTGTGGAGAACCTTGCAGGCAGTGGTGAATATCATTGGATGGCGGGCAACTTTATCAGGTATGGGGGTCCGTTTACATCGAATGACTTACCAGTTGATTCACATGAGCTGATTGCCATGTGTGCACCACGCCCCGTCTTTATCGGCTGTGGCGACAAGGGGGATGCATGGGTGGATGTGAGAGGCATGTTTATGGCGGCCGTAGCAGCGGGACCCGTTTACAAATTGCTTGGGAAGAAAGATTTGGGTACAACAGAATTCCCAAATATTGAAACCGGAATAATGAATGGTGAGATTGCCTTTCGTCAGCATAGCGGCGGTCATACGCCGGCGCCAAACTGGCCTTTCTTTCTTGAATTTGCAGGGAGGTATTTTAATAAGAGGTAGAAATACGTCTGCCTGAATTCATTCAGACATAATATGAATCGATTGAATAAGGTTAAATAAACTTAATATTTTAAAATGAAACAAGCCAGATTTTCCATAATAGTACTAATTATTCTTATCATCTTTATCAAAAGTGCTGACAGCAGGCAACACCAAATTGCGGGCAAGGGATTGCCAGCCATCCTTAGTAAGTTGATTGATTATAGCAGCCCCGGAAAAATTGACGAACCTATTAGAATTGACACTTTAAAAGGTTTAAAGGATTATTATAAAAACTATTTCACTATGGGGGTTGCTGTTTCCCCAGGAGCTTTGAAGACAGGTGAAGCAGGACTGGTGGTGCAACATTTCAGCAGTATGACACCGGAGAACGCCATGAAGATGGGTCCGATCCATCCAAAAGAAAATGAGTATTCGTGGCGAGATGCTGATTCTATTGCCGCTTTTGCCAAACGCAACAATATGAAGCTGCGCGGACATGTATTGTGCTGGCACAATCAAACGCCTGGCTGGTTGTTTAAAGATGCGGCAGGAAAACAGGTAACCAAAGAAGTATTGTTGCAACGATTGCAGGATCATATTGCCTCCGTAGTAAAAAGATACAGGGGCACCATCTATGCCTGGGACGTGGTAAATGAAGCGGTCAGTGATAAAGAAGATGAATGGCTCCGCAACTCATTGTGGTACCAGATCTGTGGCGAAGAATATATAGCAAAAGCTTTTCAATTTGCCCATGAAGCGGATCCGGATGCATTGTTGTTTTATAATGATTACAACGAGATCAACCCGGTTAAAAGAGAAAAAATATATAAGCTCGTAAAAGGTTTAAAAGATGCCGGCGTTCCTATTCACGGGGTTGGTATGCAGGGTCACTGGGCTGTGAATGAACCCAGCCCTGGTCAACTAGACAGCACTATTAAACGATTTACTGAATTGGGTTTGAAAATCCAGATCACAGAGATGGATATTTCTGTTTATCCGAAAGAGCATACTGCAAGAGAGAGAAGTGCTGAAGATACCAGTACAGCTTTTACCCCGGAGAAAGAACAAAAGCAAATAGAAGTTTACAAAATGTGTTTTGATATATTCAGGAAATACCGTCAACATATTTCAGCGATTACCTTCTGGAATATTTCCGACAGGAGCAGTTGGCTTGATAATTTTCCGGTAAGGGGAAGGAAAGACTACCCGCTTTTATTTGATGCTTCGCTGAAGCCCAAGAAAGCGTTTTGGGAGGTGGTGAATTTCTGAGGGAAAGCACCTGCGGGGTTGGGTGTTCCTGTTAGTTGATCCGTTTCTATATTAATGTCACCCCTACGGGGTTTGTCATTCTGTTCAATTGTTTACTATATTAATGTCACCCCTCTGGGGTTTTAAGCCGTTGATTGCAATTGTTTACTATATTAATGTCACCCCTCT
>JBDTWP010000483.1:0-4636 GCA_040006615.1 Ferruginibacter sp. | reverse complement strand
AACTTGACAGAACCCTTGTTATTTTGGCCAGCGAATTCAGCAGGGATATGATGGTTGAGGGGCGCCCAGGTGCCAAAGTTCAGGAGCAGGTCAACCAGCCGGACGTTATTACTGAAATGAAAAACTACGGAATGCACCGCCACTTTACCGATGGCGGCTCGATACTGATGTTTGGAGGGGGTATCAAAAAAGCACAGGTGTACGGTAAAACTGCGGATGAAAGGCCATGTAAAACAATCGAAAAACCGATTATGATAGATCAGATTCACCAAACTATCTACCATGCACTCGGTATACCCGGGGATGCACATTATATTGTAGAGAAACGTCCGTTTTATACCACGCCGGATGGCCTGGGAAAGGCAGAAATGGGGTTGTTTGCGTAAATTGACTATTCACCATCCATCTCGATCCACAGTAACCATCAACCATCAACCCTTCTTCAAATCTAAATCTTCCTTACTATGTTATCAGCAATAAAAATTGTAAAGCCGTTCTTTTTATTGTTCTTGCTAAATGCACAAATTCAGTTGTATGGCCAGGGTACCCGCCTTCTGAGGCAACCTGCCATCAGTGCTACACAGATTGCCTTTGAATATGGTGGTGATATCTGGGTAACACAAAAAAGCGGAGGTGATGCCCGCCGCATCACCAGCACCCCCGCAGTAGAAGGAAATCCCCATTTTTCACCCGATGGAAAATGGATCGCTTTTAATTCAAATCGCTCCGGCATACAGCAGGTATATATTGTAGAAGCCCGGGGTGGAAGCCCTATACGTCTAACCTGGTATCCGTCTTCGTCGTTTCCCCGTGGATGGACACCCGATGGCAAACAGGTTTTGTATTCCTCTGCCAGGGCGACCGCTCCTGCAGAGTACAACAGGTTATGGACGGTTCCGGCTAAAGGCGGTCCCTCTGATTTACTTCCGGCTCCCTGGGGTTTTGATGGAAATTATTCACCCGATGGAAATAAAATGGCCATTGACAGGGTGAGTCGCTGGGATGTTGAATGGAGGCACTACAGGGGAGGGCAAAATACCCCGCTGCAGATCTTAGATCTTAAAACATTAGCTGAACAATCCATACCTGCCGAAGGCAGCATGGATATACATCCGCTCTGGATGAATAATGAAATTTATTTTTTATCCGACCGGGACTTTATTATGAACATATGGGCGTATAATACTGTTACTTCTTCGCTTCGGCAGATAACCACTTTAAAAACCGGTGACATTAAATGGCTTCAGGGTAATGGAACAGAATTGGTTTATGAGCATAATGGCTACCTGAACCTGCTGGACCCTGTTACCGGAAATAGTAAGCAATTGGACATAACCGTTACCGGCGATTTTCCCTGGGCGGAAACCAGGTCAGAAAATATTACCAAAGATATATCCAATGCGTCTTTGTCGCCAACCGGCAAACGGATTTTACTCCAGGCAAGGGGTGAAATATTTACAGTGCCTGTTGAAAATGGGGATCCCAGGAACCTGACCCATAGTTCCGGTGCCGCCGACCGGAGGCCGGTCTGGTCGCCTGATGGAAAGGAAATAGCCTGGTTTTCTGATAAAGACAACCAGTCCTATGCACTTTACATAACAGATCAGGAAGGAATAAAAGAGCCGAGAAAGATATCAATCGGCGAAAGCAAATTAGGATGGGAACCTGTCTGGTCGCCCAATGGGAAGTTCATTGCTTTTACAGATAATGCAGTAAGAATTAAGGTAGTTGAATTGTCATCCGGCAATATTACCACCGTCGATATCGGGGGAAATAATTTAGAAAGAGGCAATATGGGCCTCACCTGGTCACCGGATAGTAAATGGCTGGCCTATATCAAATCTGCTCCCAATAATTTCAGGAGCATTATGGTCTGGGCTGCTGATAACAAAAAAACAACCCCCCTTAGCGATCCAATGGCTGATGCTATATCACCAGCCTGGGACCTTAACGGCCGGTACCTTTATTTTTTGGCCAGTACCAATTTCGCATTGGGATCAGGATGGGCCAATACAAGTTCTCAGCAGGCAAAACCAACTTTTGGCGCATACCTAACCATTTTACGGAAAGATGATCCAAATCCTTTCCCGCTTAAGACCGATGAAGAACCTGATACTACCAGCAAACCGGTAAAAAAGGATACCACGGCTTTTAAAGGTGTGAGGATCGACTGGGAACATATGGACAGGCGAATAATCGCTATGCCTGTTCCGGTGGGAAATTATGATGGTATGTATGCCTGTACAAAGGGCAGTGTACTCATCTCGTCGGGGCCAACGCTAAGCAAATACACTGTTGAAGATAAAAAACTGGAGGAAATGGTAAAGGGTGGGTCTCAGTATGTAGTTTCTGCCAATGGAGAAAAGCTGTTGTTCAAATCCGGACCGGGCTGGAGAGTAGTTTCTACAGCCAAACCACCAAATGCAACCGAGGGTGCAGTAACAATTACTTTAAGGCAGGAACTGAACAGGCTCGAAGAATGGAAACAAATCTTTACAGAAGCCTGGAGATATCAGCGTGATTATTTTTATGACAGAAATATGCACGGAAGAGACTGGCAGGAAGTATGGGATGAATATGCACCACTGGTGCCCTATATCAGGCATCGTACCGATCTTACCTACCTGCTTGACCAATTAGGGGGCGAAGTTTCCGTGGGCCATAGCTTTGTTTTTGGGGGTGATTTTCCCGGCCTTGATACGTCGCGGGTGGGAGTGCTGGGTGCTGATCTTATCCCGGCAGGAGGAAGATGGCAAATTAAGAGAATTTATACCACTGAAAGCTGGAACCCGGGCCTTGTCGCTCCATTGGATCAACCCAACCTGAAAGTGCAGGAAGGAGATTATATACTTGCAATCAATGGCCAGGCCTTAACGGCGAATGACGATCCGTATGAATTGCTTAATGTCACGGCTAACCTGCAAACTGTTTTATTGGTAAATAATAAACCTTCCCCGGATGGTGCATGGAATATAAGGGTGCAACCCATTGAAAGTGAAAATGATTTGCGCCAGCTTGCCTGGACGGAAGATAACCGCAGGAAAGTGGATGAATTATCAAAAGGCAAATTGGGATATGTATGGGTACCCAATACCAGTACGGAGGGGGTCAATAATTTTAACCGTTATTATTTTGCTCAGCAGGATAAAGAAGGTGCGGTGATAGACGAAAGATTTAATGGCGGGGGCTTACTGGATGATTATATGGTTGACCTGATGGTCCGCCGCCTTCGTGCAGCGATCACCAATGAAGTACCCGGTGGCAAACCGATGCGACTCCCTGCAGGAATACTCGGCCCAAAAGTATTATTGATCAACGAACTGGCTGGTTCGGGGGGCGACTTTTTTCCCTGGGTCTTTCGCGAGCAAAAAGTAGGACCGATGGTTGGTACCCGCACCTGGGGCGGACTGGTGAAATCAACGGTGCACTTTGCCTTTATTGATGGA
Organism: Ferruginibacter sp.; assembly: GCA_040006615.1. Taxonomy (GTDB): domain Bacteria; phylum Bacteroidota; class Bacteroidia; order Chitinophagales; family Chitinophagaceae; genus Ferruginibacter. The sequence goes on along the minus strand of JBDTWP010000483.1, from coordinate 1,190 downwards.
GGAGCAATGACTGCGCCGGACAATGCAATATTTGATCCCATACAAAATAAATGGGTAGCAGAGAATACTGGTGTAGCCCCTGACGTCGAACAAAAGATTTCCGCCATTGCCCTATCCAAAGGCAAAGATCCACAACTCGAAAAAGCTGTTGAAGAAACTTTAAAATTATTACAAAAAGAACCACCGCCTTCGGTAAAGAATCCGCCATATTCCACACCGGCAAAAAAGAAATAAGCGGAGAAAATCAAATTACCTGAGTTGTAATAAGCGACACGTTTATCCTGGCCCGGACAGGTAATTTCGTCGCAGGCATGCAGAATAGGTTTTGACCCCATGCAATGACAACCATAAAATGGAAGAAATCCCGGATAAATTTATAAAAACAATGACTGACAGTATTAATTTAAAATGCGGATATTCCGAAGTGAACGGACTTAAAATGTATTATGAAGTTTACGGCCAGGGTGAGCCACTTGTGTTGATACATGGTGGCGGGTCAACAATACAAACTTCCTTTGGGCGAATAATTCCTCAACTTGCAAAACACAGGCAAATAATTGGTGTAGAACTACAAGCCCATGGGCGAACAAATGACCGGAATACAGACCTTACATTTGAGCAGGATGCCGACGATACGGCAAGACTTCTTAAAAACCTTGAAATAACTAGAGCAGACTTTTTGGGTTTTAGCAATGGCGGACATACTACAATGGAAATTGCCATTCGCCACCCCGCCCTGGTTAATAAAATAATTCTATGTTCAACATTCTACAAAAGAAGCGCAGTTTTTCCACAATTTTGGGAGGGGTTCGGCGGCAAAGTAAAATTCAGCGATATGCCGCAGGCTTATAAAGACGAATTCTTAAAAATAAACAACGATCCGGCAGCTCTATTGAATATGTTTGACAAAGACGTCCATCGTATGCTGTTATTTAAAGATTGGAGTGATGAACAGATTAAATCAATAAAAGCTCCGGCATTAGTTGTTAATGGCGACGCGGACCTTGCCAGCCCGGAACATGCAGTGGAAATGTTTCGTATGATCCCAAATTGCCAGTTAGCAATTATTCCGGGCGGTCACGGCAAATATCTTGGGGAAATAACCACCTTAACCAATGGTAAATGGACACAGGAGTATATTGCTCCATTAATTGAGCAAAGCCTGCCTGGACCAACTCTGCAGCAAAATT